>NZ_JBFBKN010000025.1:0-61178 GCF_040702225.1 Rhodococcus sp. NPDC080181 | reverse complement strand
CGCAGTCCATCCGCGATCTCGGCGACAAGGTCACCGCCCGCCACATCGCCGCCCGCGCCAAAGCCCCCTCGGTCCCCGGCACCTCCGAACCGGTCAAAGACGCCGACGAAATCCTGGCGTTCGTCGACGAACACGGCCTCCCCATCGCCATCAAAGCCGCATTCGGTGGCGGCGGACGCGGCATGAAAGTGGCCCGCACCCGCGAGGAAATCCCCGAACTGTTCGACTCCGCCACCCGCGAAGCCGTCGCCGCATTCGGGCGCGGGGAATGCTTCGTCGAACGCTACCTCGACAAACCACGCCACGTCGAAGCCCAGGTCATCGCCGACCAACACGGCAACGTCATCGTCGCCGGCACCCGCGACTGCTCCCTGCAACGCCGCTTCCAGAAACTCGTCGAAGAAGCCCCCGCCCCGTTCCTCACCGACGCCCAACGCAAAGAAATCCACTCCAGCGCCAAAGCCATCTGCCTCGAAGCCGGCTACTACGGCGCCGGGACCGTCGAATACCTCGTCGGCCAAGACGGCCTCGTCAGCTTCCTGGAAGTCAACACCCGCCTGCAGGTCGAGCACCCCGTCACCGAGGAAACCTCCGGCATCGACCTGGTGCTGCAGCAGTTCCGCATCGCCAACGGCGAAGAACTGACCATCACCGAAGACCCCGAACCGCGCGGGCATTCGTTCGAGTTCCGGATCAACGGCGAAGACGCCGGCCGTGGGTTCCTGCCCGCCCCCGGACCGGTCACCACCTTCACCGCCCCCTCCGGCCCGGGTGTCCGCGTCGATTCCGGTGTCGAATCCGGCAGTGTGATCGGCGGCCAGTTCGATTCGATGCTCGCCAAACTCATCGTCACCGGAGCCACCCGCGAAGAAGCCCTCGCCCGCTCCCGCCGGGCGCTGGCCGAATTCACCGTCGACGGCCTGGCGACGGTCATCCCGTTCCACGCGGCAGTGGTCTCCGATCCCGCGTTCATCGGCGACGGCGACTCCTTCTCCGTCCACACCCGGTGGATCGAAACCGAATGGGACAACCAAGTTCCCCCGTTCACCGCCGGGCAACCGATCGACGACGACGAGGCCCTGCCCCGGCAGTCCGTCATCGTCGAGGTCGGAGGCCGACGCGTCGAGGTCTCCCTCCCGGGCGAGCTCACCCTCGGCGGTGGCAGCGGCGGAAATGCCGGTGCGGTACGGCGCAAGCCCAAGGCCCGCACCCGTGGCGGTGCCGGAGCCGGCGCCGCCTCCGGTGACTCGGTCACCGCACCCATGCAGGGCACCGTGGTCAAAGTCGCCGTCGACGAAGGCCAGGAAGTCGCCGCCGGGGACCTCGTCGCCGTCCTGGAAGCGATGAAAATGGAAAACCCCGTCACCGCCCACAAAGCAGGCACCATCACCGGCCTGAGCGTCACCGCAGGCGACGCCATCACCCAAGGCACCGTCCTCGCAGAAATCAAGTAGGGGAGTACCTTTCGATGACTGCCCTCGCTGAATCGTTCGACGGCGACACCTCTCCGGCGCATTCCACCGAGTTCGAGATCGTGTCCACGGTATTGCGGATGGCCTCGGCCGCCCGGGTGCGGTTGGCGGAGGCGCTCGATGCCCAGGGACTGAGCTGGGCACGGTACGAGGTACTCGAATTGGTATGTCGGAGAGGGCCGTTGTCGTACAGCGCGCTCTCACGTGAATTGGTGCGACACCGAACCAGCATCACTGCGACAACTGCCAGTCTCGTCGACGCCGGCCTGTTGGTGCGCAGTGTCAATCCGCGAAATCGACAGCAGTACTTGGTCGACGCCACCGACTCGGGGTATCGCGCGGTGACACGTGCCGAACGTGCGCTCGAACGGGCTCGGTCGCGGATGGCGGTCGATGCAGATTCCGAGCAAACACTCGAAGTGCTGCGCGGCATCGAGAAGCAGTGGAACAGGCGGGGCTGACCGACACGTCCTGGTTGTGATCCGCCGACGGTGATGCAAGTACCCCTGGGGTGATACCCCCAGGGGTACTTGCATACCCCCTTGGGTATGTGCAATGGTGAGCACGTTCGATCGCTCGGGGTTTCATCCGCCTCGACCGATACCCCCACCCGTATAGGAGAACCATGTCGCTGCGCGATGCCGAAATTCTTCGCCCACCTGACGACCTGACCGCGAGAGGGCCAGGACTACTCGGCCGTGCGGGTGCGTCGATGGTGACCCACCGTCGTTGGGTGTTCGGCGTATGGCTCATCGCGCTGATCGGCCTCGGTTCGTTCGCGCCCTCGGTCTTCACCGATCTGGCGGGAGCCGGGTGGCAGGCGAACGGATCCGAATCCGTACAGGTTCGAGAACTGGCCCAGCAGCATTTCGGTGGCAATTCGTCCGCAGCGGTGCAGGTGGTCGTTCACTCCGACGCAGCATCCATCACGGACCCCGCTGTTCGGGCAGTGATCGACGACGTGACCGAGGTGTTCTCCGGTGACTCCCGATTCGGAGACGTCGTTGCGCCGCAACCGAATATGACGATCAGCCCGGACGGCCGCACCGGCATCGTCATCGCCGGGGCGAACGGCACGACCGACGAGATGGTGAAGGCCGTCGACGATGTGAAGGAGCGGTTGACTGCGCTCTCGACCGACGGAATCGAGGTGTATCCCACCGGTTCGTCGGCCCTGTGGTCGGACTTCAACAAGGCGAACCACGACGCCATGATCCAAGCCGAACTGTTCTCGTGGCCGGTCACCTTGGCGATCATGGTGCTTGCCTTCGGTTCCCTTGTCGCGGCCGGTTTGCCGCTGCTGCTCACCGTCGCGGGGCTCGTTGCCTCCGCTGGTGGTCTGGTTCTGCTCAACGGTGTCACGCCGATCTCGGTGTGGGCCATGAACTTTGCAATGATGTTCGCCCTCGCGCTGGGAATCGACTACGCCCTGTTCATCGTCGCTCGATTCCGCGACGCGCTGCGGAACACCGACCCTCGGGCTGCCGTCGCCGCCACCATGGACACCGCAGGTAAGGCCGTCGTGTTGTCCGGGCTGACGGTGCTGGTGAGTCTGTCCGCAGTGCTGCTGGTCCCCGCGCCGGCGGTGCGCACGATGGCCGTCGGGATCATGTTGGCTGTCGCCTTCGTGTTGCTGGCAACGATGACTCTGCTGCCTGCGGCATTGGGTGCGCTCGGACCCAAGGTCAACGCCGCTTCGTTGCCGTACGCCAAGCGTCAAGTGCATCGATCCCCAAGGTTCGCGGCATGGGGGGAGTTGCTGCACAAGCACCCGTGGCCGTTCGCGGTCGTGTCGGTGGGGATTCTGATTGCGCTCGCCCTGCCGGTGCTCGGGCTGAAGGTGGCAATGCCGTCGATAGCAGTGGTGCCCGAGGATGCCCCCGTGCGGCAGGGTTACGAGCTCGTTCAGGACCGGTTCGGACCGGGCGCACCGGGTTCGCTGCAGATCGTGGTTCCCGAAGTGGATGCTGCCGAGACCGCAACCGTCGCTGCGCGGGTCGACGGGATCTCGATGGTGACGCCGCCGCAGAGTGCGGCTGACGATTCGGGATATGCACTGCTGCAGGCAATTCCGTCGGTGGATCCGTCCGACGAAGCGATGGGCTCCATTCTCGCCGAGCTGCGATCGACATTGCCCGATTCGGCACTCGTCGGCGGAGCACCGGCAGAGAACCTGGACCTGCAGCAGGCTTTGAACGACTACCTGCCGATAGTCGTCGGGATCATCCTGGTTCTCGGATTCGTGCTGCTGCTGGTGGCGCTTCAGGCTCCGCTCATCGCGTTGCTCGGTACCGCGGTGAGCCTGCTGTCCACCGCGGCGGCGTTCGGCGTCGCCAAGCTGATCTTCCAGGACGGACACGGATTCTCGTTGCTGGGCTTCACGCCGCAGGGATTTCTCGACGGTTGGGGTCCGGTGTTCTTCTTCGCGATGATCTTCGCCATCGCCATGGACTACACGGTGTTCCTCCTGGCTACCGCCAAGGAGCATTACGAGCGCTCCGGTGATTCCAAGGTTGCCCAGGTGGACGGGTTGGCCCACTCGGGACGAGTCATCTTTGCCGCAGCAGCGGTGATGGTGGCAGTGTTCTTCACATTCGCACTGTCGGATCCGTTGCCCCCGAAAGAGATGGGCATCATCCTGGGTGTTGCGGTACTGCTCGACGCGTTCCTGGTTCGACTCGTCCTGCTTCCGGTCCTGCTACGGCTGACCGGACACGGCGCGTGGTGGTCGCCGGCATGGTTACGTGCTGTCCTGCCCTCCATCCGTTTTTCTCACTGACACAACAGCTCACACTGACACAACAATTTTCGAGGAGACATCATGAACATCGCACTGTCCACCACACTGACCGACACCGATTTCGCCGACGCGATCGAGAGCACGAGAAAGGCGTTGTCGGAGCAGGGATTCGGAGTTCTCACCGAAATCGACATGCAGGCCACGTTGAAGGCCAAGCTCGACGAGGACATGGAGCGCTACGTGATCCTGGGCGCGTGCAACCCGGGACTGGCTCACCGCGCAGTGGGGGTGATGAAACAGATCGGTCTGCTGTTGCCGTGCAATGTGGTCGTGCGTGAGAACCCGGCGGCGGCGCGGTCCGTCGTCGTCGAGGCCATGAACCCGGCCATCATGGTCGAGGTCACCGGTGAGCCGCGGTTGGGTGCGGTCGCCGCCGAGGCCACGGCGAAACTGCAGGCGGCAATCGCGGCCCTCGGCGGTACCGGTACCGCGCCGCAATGATGCCCCCGGGGGTACCCTGGGGTTCACTGCTACCACCATCGAAGGAATCGACATGATCGGCGACGAAGACAGCATTGCACTGGTACTCAACCGGCTCAAGCGTGCGCACGGCCAACTTGCGGGTGTCATCGGGATGATCGAGAACGGTCGTGATTGCAAGGACGTCGTCACCCAGCTCGCTGCCGTGTCGCGGGCGCTCGACCGTGCCGGGTTCAAGATCGTGGCAACCGGCCTACGGGAGTGCATGACGGGGGATGCTGCTGACGGTAGGGAACCGATGACCGAGGCCGAGCTCGAAAAGTTGTTTCTGGCTCTGGCCTGAGCCGCCGGCCGAACTCCGGACGAACGGCATGTGTCGGGTTGCCGTCGATACCGAGTTGCAGTCGACAAGCAGCGGATTCGACTGCATACTTGACTTGGTCCAGAAAACCGGAGGATACTGACGCTGTGATGCCGATCTCACCCTATGCGGAGCAATTACGCACCGCCGATTTGCGCGTGACCCGTCCGCGGGTCACCGTGCTCGAGGTCGTCGAAACCAATCCGCATGCGGACACCGACACGATTCTCGGACTCGTCCGATCGGTGCTCCCCGAGGTATCACGCCAGACGGTGTACGACGTTCTCAATGCCCTGACCGCTGCGCGCCTGGTGCGTCGCATCGAGCCCGCGGGATCTCCCGCACGATACGAATCTCGGGTCGGGGACAACCATCACCACGCTGTGTGCCGCAACTGCGGCGTGATCGCAGACGTGGATTGCGCGGTGGGCGAGACGCCGTGTCTCACCGCATCGGACTCCGTCGGTTTCACGATCGACGAGGCAGAGGTCATCTACTGGGGCTTCTGCGCACAGTGTTCGGCTGCTCGCGAGCAGCCGGCAGTTCCCGTTCAGTTCCCTCCCCGGTCTCGAACACAGCAGAGTTCGTGACCACCGATCACAGCCCGATCGTCACACCTTGGAAGGAAGCACGTGTCTGAAGATCACGTAACACGCGAAAAAGAGATGAACGAGGATCAGCCGCAGGAGAGCGGTGGCAAGTGTCCGGTCATGCACGACGCGATGCCCACGCCTGTCGAAGGCGGCGGCAACCGCGAGTGGTGGCCCAAGGCGCTCAATCTCAAGATCCTCAAGAAGAACCCGGCCGTGGGCGATCCGATGGGTGCGGATTACGACTACGCCGCCGAGTTCAATTCTCTCGATCTCGCCGAGGTCAAGCGTGACATCGAAGCCGTGATGACGAACTCGCAGCCGTGGTGGCCTGCGGACTTCGGGCACTACGGTCCGTTCTTCATCCGCATGGCGTGGCACGCGGCCGGAACCTACCGCAAGCAGGACGGTCGCGGCGGTGCCGGAGCCGGCATGCAGCGATTCGCTCCCCTCAACAGCTGGCCCGACAACGCGAGCCTGGACAAGGCCCGCCGTCTCATCTGGCCGGTCAAGCAGAAGTACGGCCGCAAACTGTCCTGGGCCGACCTCATCGTGCTCACCGGCAACGTCGCCATCGAGTCCATGGGCCTGCCGACCTACGGCTACGCCGGCGGACGCGTCGACGCCTGGGAGCCGGACGAGGACGTCTACTGGGGCCCCGAGCAGACCTGGTTGGGCGACGAGCGCTACCACGGTGACCGCACGAGCCTCGAGAACCCGCTGGCCGCAGTGCAGATGGGCTTGATCTACGTCAATCCCGAAGGCCCCAACGGTAACCCGGATCCCGTGCAGTCCGCACTGGACATCCGCGAGACCTTCGGCCGCATGGCCATGAACGACATCGAGACTGCGGCACTCGCGGTCGGTGGACACACCTTCGGCAAGACCCACGGCGCAGCCGACCCCGATGCCCACATCGGACCGGAGCCCGAGGGCGCGCCCATCGAGCAGATGGGCCTGGGCTGGAAGAACAGCTTCGGCACCGGCTCGGGCGCCGACGCGATCACCAGCGGACTCGAGGTCATCTGGACCCCGACGCCGACCCAGTGGGACAACTCGTTCCTCGAGACCCTCTACGGCTTCGAGTGGGAGCTCTACAAGAGCCCGGGCGGCGCACACCAGTGGCGTCCGAAGAACGGAGAAGGCGCGGATCTCGTTCCCGACCCGGCGGATCCGTCCAAGCGTCGCCACCCGTCGATGCTGACCTCAGACATCGCGATGCGCGTCGATCCGATCTACGAGCAGATCACCCGTCGTTGGCTCGATCATCCCGAGGAGCTCGCAGAAGAGTTCCAGAAGGCGTGGTTCAAGCTCACCCACCGCGACATGGGACCGGTCTCGCGTTACCTCGGCCCCGAGGTTCCGGCGGAGCCCCTGCTTTGGCAGGACCCGATTCCGGCCGTCGATCACGAGCTGATCGGTGACGCCCAGATCGCCGAGCTCAAGCAGGCCATCCTCGGTTCCGAACTGAGCCAGGATCAGCTGATCTCGGCTGCGTGGGCGGCGGCATCGTCGTTCCGCGTCAGCGACAAGCGCGGCGGTGCCAACGGTGGCCGTCTGCGCCTGCAGCCGCAGGCCGGCTGGGAGGTCAACGAGCCCGACGAGATCGCACAGGTCATCCGCGTTCTCGAAGGCATTCAGCAGTCGTTCTCCGGAACGGTGTCGTTCGCGGACCTCGTCGTCCTCGGCGGTGTCGCAGCCGTCGAGCAGGCCGCCAAGAACGCAGGCGTCGACATCACGGTCCCGTTCACCCCGGGCCGCATGGATGCGACGCAGGAGAAGACGGACGTCGACTCGTTCTCCGATCTCGAGCCCAAGGTGGACGGCTTCCGCAACTTCCTGGGCAAGGGCCAGAAGCTGCCCGCCGAGTTCAACCTGGTCGATCGGGCCAACTTGCTCTCGCTCAGTGCACCGGAAATGACCGTGCTGGTCGGCGGTCTGCGTGTACTCGGCGCGAACTACAAGGGGTCGACGCACGGCGTCCTCACCGACAAGGTCGGCACGCTCACCAACGACTTCTTCGTCAACCTCCTCGACATGGGCACCGAATGGGTTCCCACCGCGGAGGACGGCATCTACGAGGCCAAGGACGCCGCTACCGGCGAGAAGAAGTGGACCGGAACACGTAACGATCTGGTCTTCGGCTCGAACTCCGAATTGCGGGCTCTCGCAGAGGTTTACGCTTGCGATGACGCCAAGGAGAAGTTCGTCCGGGACTTCGTCGCAGCCTGGGACAAGGTCATGATGCTCGATCGCTTCGAGCTCGCCTAGTACTCACCGGCGCTGATGCGCCACCCGAACTCGAAGTTGTGGATGGAATACGAGCTGGATCCATCCACAGCTTCGAGTTCGTCGTTACCGGGCTGTTATCATTCGATGCCGATTCGTGACTTTGCGCCTGGATTTGTCGCAATGTCCGATTGTCATGCTGGTTGCATGACACAACAGGACGTATCCGCAGGCTCTGCGGACAACAACAGAGACGAAACACGTCAGAGTGCATCCGGTTTCGGGTCGTTCCTCGAGATGTTCCAGGACGCGTCGACCGACAAGTCGGACACCGAGCGCGGAATCCGATAGGACTCAGCGAGCACCGATGGTGTTGGTGACGGAGCCGATCCGTTCGATATCGAGTTCGACTCGGTCGCCCGGAGCGATCCACCGGTCGAGTTCGAGCCCACAACCGCGAGGCAGGGTGCCCGACGTCAGGAGCTCGCCGGGGTAAATGCTCTCGCCGCGACTCGCAAACGCCAGAGATTCACCCATGGAATAGCGCATCCCGGCAGTGCTGGTGGTCGACCAGAGCTCGCCGTTGACCCGGACGGCCGCGGCCAGCGAATCTACATGCGCCGCAACCTCATCGGGGGTGACGACGTCTGCGCCCATCGAACTGGCGAACGTCTTGGTCTTGACGACCGGGCCGAAGGGCGTCCGGCGCTGCTCCTCCCACTGTGTGTCCCGCGCGCTGATGTCGTCGAAGACGACGTAACCGCCTATCGAAGCCTCGGCCTCCCGCTCTGACGCATCTCGGATCGGTCGGGTGACGACGGCACCGAATTCGAGCTCGAAATCGAGAACTCGGCTGTACGACGGCCACTCGACATCGGCCCCGTCGGCTACGACGGTCAGGTGGTTACCGGTGTAGTAGATCGGATGGTCGTCGAACCCCGGACCGGGACGCAAGGCCGGGAAAGTTCGACGCGTCAGCATCTCGAATCCACGGATGAACGGGACGGCACGCGGTAGATTTCGCCGAACGAGGTTGTGCGCGGCCAGATCCCAGTGCTCGTCCCAACCCAGGAAGCAGCGCAGTGACGCCGGAACGACCGGAAGGGTCGGTGCCGGTCGGTCCATCGTCGCGACGCCCTCGTCGGCCGCCCGCCGCGCCACCGTCGTTGCGGCTTCACGTGCGGGTTCACCTGCATCGAGGAACCGAAGCATGGACCCGGTGAGCGGGCGCAGGATCTCGGGGGCACCCAGAGTCGAGACCGCAGCCTCGAGATCGATCCACGTGGTCGTGTCGGGCACGTGGACGGCAAGGCGGTCGGCGGAATCGGTGGGGGTCAAGCGTCGCAGTCGCACGGGCGCGTCCGATCTGTGCGGAGCGATGCTCCACAACGGTTGAGGAACCCGGAGTGTAAACGGTGCCACGGTCGGCGTGTCAAGACCCGACGGTTAGCGTGGGGTGATGAGATCACCGGTGCCCGAGTATCTTCAGTCCGTCCTGACGGAGTGCCGACACCTCGACGATGGGGAAATGTCGAGCGGCAACCCGGAATTGGCGGCGGCCGATCCCGACACGTTCGCGGTTGCGCTCGCCACCGTCGGTGGGTCGCACTACGGGGCGGGCGATACCGACACCGAATTCTCCATCCAGTCGATCGCCAAAGCGGTGGCCTATGCGCTGGCCATCGAGGACAACGGGCTCGCAGCGGTGCTCGAGGCCGTCGACGTCGAACCGTCGGGGGATTCGTTCAACGAGATCTCGTTGGAGGCGCGGACCGGTCGACCTCGCAACTCTCTGATCAATGCCGGTGCGCTGGCGGTACATTCGATGATCGCGGGAAGTGACGGCGAAGAACGAGCGGGGCGGCTCATCGAGCTGCTCGGAGCCATGGCCGGCCGTGAACTCCACATCGATCGATCGGTGTACGAGGCCGAACTGGAATCCGACGATCGAAATACCGCGATCGCGCACCTGCTGAAGTCGGTCGGCCACCTCGGTGCGGAACCCGCGGTCGTCGTCGACGGGTATGCGCGCCAGTGCGCGGTGACGGTGACGTGCAACGATCTGGCCGTGATCGCCTCGGTGATGGCGAACGGCGGAACCGATCCGGCCACCGGCCGACAGGTCGTCGACCCCGCGGTCAACCGTCACGTTCTCGCTGTCATGGCAACCTGTGGGATGTACGACGGCAGCGGCAGTTGGATTGCGACAGTGGGCATTCCGGCCAAGAGTGGAGTCGCGGGAGCCATCATGGGCGTGCTCCCCGGTCAGGTGGGTGTTGCCGTGATCTCGCCCCGGTTGAACGAGCACGGAAACAGCGTCCGCGGGGTTGCGGTGTTCGAGAGGTTGTCACGCGACCTCGGTCTGCACATGATGCGCGTCCCTCCCAGCGGCGAATCCGCCATTCGCACGCTGAACGAATCCGACGGCGTCACGACCGTCGAACTGCAGGGCGAGCTGAGGTTCGCCGGTGCGGAATCCGTCGTCGCCCGTCTTGCGGCCGGCGTCCCGGACTGCGAGGAGATAGTCGTCGATTTCACCGAAGTGCGCGCCGTCGACGGCGCTGCACAGCGCCTCCTTCGAGAGGCTGTGAGCGGACTGGAAGACGACGGCTACCGCGTCGTCGTCGAGGATCCCGACGGGCTGATGAACGCCTCCCGCGACAGCTGACACACCTCGAACCAGACGGTCGGTGTCACAGTCTCCCGGCGAGAATCATGTGCCAGTAGGACTGCGGTAGGCCGTATCGGTCGAACGCCCACGCGGACCGTCTGGGTTTCAGGGGATCGAGAAACGAGGGTAGCGACGACGCCAGTGCACCGGTGCGGTCGAACTCGGCAGCGATCAGAGTGTGTGCTTCGACAGCGATGGGTGCGACGGTGTACCCGTCGTAACTCGACATCGCTCCGCCGCTCCTGGATGCGACGAGATTGTCGACGAGAACCGAAATCTGTTTGCGTAGAGCGCCACCCGACGAGTCGGTGTCGATCGCTGCACCGTCGCCTGCAGCCCACACCTCGGGGTGGCGTCGGTGCCGCATCGTGCGGGAGTCGATGTCGACGACACCGTGCTGCTGCTCTCCTGCCAGACCGGACTCCTGTACCCACAATGGTCCGCGATACGGCGGGACCAGGTGCAGCATGTCGTAGTCGATACGCTCGTCGACCCCGGCGTGATCGGTGACGGTGATGCGCTTGCTCTCGGGCTCGAGCGCCGTGACCGCCGTATCCATCAGGACGCGCACACCCAGGTCTCGGAGGTGGCCGGCGAGCCGGGGGTCCAGGTCAGGGACACCGAGCAGACTCTCACGATCTACGACCAACGTGATGTCGACGGTCGGTAGTCGTCCTGTGCGCTTCCAGTGGGCGGCCGCGAGGAACAGCGGCTTGACAGTGGTCCCGGTACACCCGACGGGCGGACGCGGCACGGTGAACACGGCGCGACTGTGTGCAGGCAGGTCACGGACCAGCCGCCATGTGCGCTCGGCCCGGTCGAGGTAGTTGCTGGCGACATCGGGAAAACGAAGCGCCGCATGCACACCCGGCAGAGCGGCTTCGTCGGCGATCAGGCCTTGCCCCAGTACGAGATCGCGGTAGCCGTACTCCATTCCCGACGCGCAGCGAACCGAGCGTTCTGTCGGATCCACCGACACGACCGAATCTTCGAGCCACACACAGCCCTCGGGGGTCACCGAGCGTTGGGTCCGTTCGGCCTCGGTCAGCGGTGCCTGACCGGCACCGACGTACGACAACAGGGGCTTGTACGTGTGCACCTGCTTGGGCTCGATCACGGCGACGTCGGACACGCCCTTCTTCAGCAGTCGTGCGGCCGCGCTGATCCCGGCATTGCCTCCACCGATGATCAGCACGTCGTACATGGTGCGGCTCACCGTGAATCGGCCGCCTGCGCTGTGACGTCGGTGCGGGCATCGGTTTCGGTGCGGGCTTCGGCGAGCGTGCGGTAGACGAACACGCGGTCCGAGACGCCGCTCGGGTCTGCGCCGTCGGGAAGCACAACGGAGAGTTTCTGCTGCCAGCGACCCTGGCGAATAGCGGTGGCGTCGAGCACGGAGCGAACCCCCGCCGCGACGAACGTGACGCGAGACAGATCGAGAATCAGAGCCCGGCCGCGCTCGGCGGCTTCCCCCAACGTCTCTGCCAGCACCGGAACGTCCACGTCGGTGATGGTGCCGGCAATGCGCACCTCGATGTCGGCGCCTGCGCTCTCGTCGACCGACACCGTCATCTCGGCCTCCGGGAGCGAGGAACGGGTACTCGAGGCACGGTCGTCGGCGGTGGAGAGCGATGGAACCACACCGGCGAGCGGAGTTCGAATGGACGGAACGACGATCATGGACAACTCCTCTGGAGCCGAACTCCTGAACCCGTGCAGGGGGAGTGCGGCAGTCGACTGCCGAGACTGCGGGCTGCTCCTCAACCACACACGTCCTAGCACTACCCCGAAGTGCGTGTCGGTAAGCCTGTTCCGAACAACCGGTTTGCGGGGCTTGGACGCGGGAATACGAATCCGACAATCCACGCTGGGAGGAATGTCCATGACGACAGCCGAATTCGATTCCGTCCGTTCGCTGGCACGAGTGCACGCCGATCCCGGAGTGTACGAGCCTCAGGAGGATTCACTTCTGCTGTGCGACGTCGCCGCAGATTCTGGGCTCGTGCCCGGAGCCCGTGTACTCGACATGTGTACCGGTAGCGGCGCAGTGGCCATCACCGCAGCACTGCTCGGTGCCCGCGAGGTGGTGGCCTTCGACATCTCTCCGCGTGCGGTTGCCTGTGCGCAGCGCAATGCCCGGTCGGTCGGAGTCGATGTGGATGTGCGGCTGGGGTCGTTCTCGGGGGCGACCGAGCTGGAGCCGTTCGACATTCTGCTGTGCAACCCTCCGTACGTTCCGTCGGAGACCGCGCCCACCGGCATGGGTTTGCACCGCGCCTGGGATGCGGGTGAGGACGGGCGAGTGGTGCTCGACCCTCTGTGCACGCGAGGCGCGGAACTGCTGGCCCCCGGCGGTGTGCTGCTGGTGGTCCACTCGGAATTCTCGGGTCCGCAGCGAACACGGGAGATGCTGAATACTCACGGTTTCGGTGCATCGGAGGCGGCGTGCCGCACAATCGACTTCGGGCCCGTCATGACGGCTCGTGCCGAGTGGCTCGAGGCCAAGGGCGTGCTCGAATCAGGCCGCAGAACGGAAGAATTGGTGGTGTTGCGTGGCGACAAGCGATGAGTCGACGGGTGGTGACGCTGCACCTGCGCGCACTCGGGTGAGACTGGTCCGGGGCGGACCGATGCTGATCGACGGGCCGGTCGAGATCGAACTCGACGACGGCTCCGTCGTCACCTCGGATCGTTTCGTCGTCGCGCTGTGCACGTGCAAGCGCAGCAAGACGTACCCGCTGTGCGACACGAGCCATCGCGCGAAGCGACGAGCGAGTCAGTCCAGCGACGACTGACCGGCGGACCACCGCTGCATCACGTGGTCCGCGAGCTCGTTCTCGACGAAATCCAGTGCGCGCATGCCGAATACGATGTCGGCTTCGATGTGTGGTTCCTGTCCGATCAGGTTCTCCACCACGTCGTGGCGCAGGACCTGCTCGTGGACGGCGTCGGCCTCGACGTGCTCCGCGTAGAACGCGATGCATGCCGCCGGCGCAGACAACCTGCGAAGGCCCTGCACGAACCGCTGTGAACCCGGCGAGGACGTGATCTCCGTGGCGGCGAAATGGCCCACGGTGGCACCTCGCCGGCTGCGGTGCAATCCGAACAACGACATGAGGTTGACCCACGCGAGTGTCTGGGCGGGGACGCGGTCCACGTACCCGAGGTAGGACGCATCGAGGTCTGCTGCCGTCATGGATTCGGCCCACAGATGCTGGTGGACACGCTCACCCCTGCCACCGCCGTACTCGTCGAATTCGACGGCGACATACGAGGCCTTGACCTGGCCGACCAGCCTCGGGATCGCCCACGCATGGGGATCCGCTTCCTTGAGGTGGTAGATGGACCGATGTACGAAGTACTCGCGCATCTGCTCCCACGATCCTTCGTCCCGCAGGAACCACGACGGGCCGGTACCGGACGACGCCTCGACCGACAGTCGCTTCATTTCGGCGACGACGTCGTCGCCGGGTTCGACATTCGAGCGCACGTAGTTCAGAAACGCGGATTCGAGTGCTGCTCTGAACTGCAGCAGTGCTGGATCCCACTCCAGTTCGTCGTCCACGCCCTCGAACCCGCGGTAGTGCAGTTCGTAGCTGACGAGCAACGCCAGTTGCATATCACGCGACGTCGGATCGGCATCCGACGCGCTGGGCAGTGCGGCACCGCCGCCGGTGGAGAGATACCGGATCACGGCGTCCGAGAGTGGACCACACGGCACCGGCAACCGAGGCGACACGAGGGTGGGGGCGATGGAAGGGGTCACAACACTCATTGTTCACGCCTACCCGCTGCCGGTCACGGTCAATCGTGTGGGTCCGATGCGTTTGCACGCATACGAAGCAGGTAATCCGCTTCGTGCGATTCCGAGTTTCGGGGTCGAGTAACAGAGAGGAGCCTCCATGCGCGCAGTGACATGGCAGGGCAAGAGGAACGTCAGCGTCGATTCGGTGCCCGATCCCCGCATCGAAGCGCCGACGGACGCAATTGTGAAGATCACGACCACCAATATCTGCGGATCGGACCTACACCTGTACGAGACGCTCGGTGCCTTCATGGACCAGGGCGATATTCTGGGTCACGAGCCCATGGGCATCGTGGAGGAAGTCGGTTCGGAGACAGGCGATCTCGCCGTCGGAGACCGTGTGGTCATCCCGTTCCAGATTTCGTGTGGACATTGCTACATGTGCAATTCGAGTCTGTACACCCAGTGCGAGACCACCCAGGTTCGTGAGCAGGGCATGGGTGCCGCGTTGTTCGGCTTCTCCAAGCTGTACGGCCAAGTGCCCGGTGGGCAAGCGGAGTACCTCCGTGTTCCGCAGGCGCAGTTCACGCACATCAAGGTCTCCGAGGCCGGACCCGATTCGCGATACGTCTACCTCTCCGACGTATTGCCTACCGCGTGGCAGTCGGTGGAGTACGCGTCGATACCTGCAGGCGGGTCGGTGACGGTGCTCGGACTCGGTCCCATCGGAGACATGGCCGCCCGCATCGCCCAGCACAAGGGTGCTCGGGTCATTGCTGTCGACCTCGTACCCGAGCGCCTGGCGCGAGCTGCGGCACGGGGAATCGAAACGGTGAATCTGGCCGAACACAGCGGGGGCGTCGGCGACGTCATTCGAGACATGACCGACGGCCGAGGAACGGACGCGGTGATCGATGCCGTCGGAATGGAGGCGCACGGCTCACCGGTCGGCAAGCTGGCCCAGCAGATCGTCGGAATGCTGCCCGACGCCGTGGCCGCGCCGATGATGCAGAAGGCCGGCGTGGACCGGCTGGGTGCGCTGTACTCGGCAATCGACATCGTTCGACGCGGCGGAACCATCTCGATCATCGGTGTGTACGGAGGTATGGCCGATCCGCTACCGTTGATGACCTTGTTCGACAAACAAATTCAGCTGCGGATGGGCCAGGCGAACGTCAAGCGATGGGTCGACGACATCATGCCGCTTCTCGGCGACGACGATCCGTTGGGCGTCGATTCGTTCGCTACTCACGAGCTTCCGCTCGAAGAAGCGCCGCATGCGTACGACATCTTCCAGAAGAAGCAGGACGGTGCGATCAAGGTTCTGTTGAAGCCCTGAACCTTTCGAATACAGCGATGCGGCCCGGAACTTCACGGGCCGCATCGGTATTCGCAGAAGGATCGATCGATCGTCGTCAGTCGACGGAGATGACGTCCTTGGCGATTGCTGCCAGGCGAGTCTGTCCTGCGGACACGACTCCGTGGCGGTTCTTGTGTGCCTCTTCGTACGCCACGACAGTGCGTACGTCGGCGGGTGTGGTCAGTTCCTTGATGGCGGCCACCGCGTCCGAGACGTTGAGGTCGTCGTAGTCCGCTACGGGAAGTTCGTCGGCACCGAGAGTTCCACCGGCGGACCGCGCGGTGTGAATGGCGTCGGCGACAGAATCGACACCCTCGCTACGGGTGACATCTTCGGCGGCTTCGAGTGCGGCATCGCGGCTGGCGGTCAACGTTCTGACGGCGACGTCGCCTGCGTGTGCACCGCGGCCGAGCAGAGCGCTCAGTCGGTCCGGGGTGGCGCGAGCGGCGTCCAATGCACGGTCGAGACCGCGAGCCGACCAGTTGGCCGGTGCGTTGACGATCTTGACTGCGGTGCCGGCAGCTGCCTGGAAAGGCGTCCGGCGCAGTGCGGCGGGTCCACCCAGGGCGTCTTCGGCGAGGACGGTCTCGAGCCATTCGACCGTCGCGGCGTGCGCGGTGGCCAAGCGGCCGGCCAGTGCCACGACGGACGGTTCCTCGGCTGCTGTTGCCAGAGCCTTGATGTACTTCGCTCGACCCAACAGTTGCTGCTCGAGGGCGAGATCGCCTAGCAGTGCCTCGTCGAACGGCTGCGCCTGCTCGGCGACTGCCTTCACCGCTGCGAAGGTGCGTCCGATGAACGGTGCCACTACCTCGGGCAGGCCACCGAGGTTGCGCAGTGCTTCCTCGATAGCGGCGGCGCGGTCACGTCCGTTGGCGGCGTTCTGCGTCAGTTCCCGACGAACCGCTTCGGTGCGCGCCTGCACGACGCGGGTTTCCGCGACCTGAATTTCGGTGTGTGTCAGCTGCAGTGCAATCCGCAACTGAGCGATCAAAGTCGATGTGCTCATGGTGCTCCCCTTTCGGTGGGTGGGTACATGGATCCGGCCGATGCCTGTGGGTCACAGCGTGATGCTCGGCCCTGTTCGGGTGTTACCCGTCGGTAAGTTTTGCCAAACGGCTGTACCGCAGGTGTGAACAGCGACACGTCCGAACCGCTACTCGTGTCGGCGGGATTCGACGGTTTCGATCGGCAGCGGAATGGACATCCGACACCGATGACTACCGAGCTGTACACAGCAACCGTCTCTGCAACTGCGACCGGCGTGACCTCCGACGACGGAGTGCTGTCGTTGAGTGTGCGAGAACCGGCCGAACTCGGTGGCCCGGGCGAGGCCACCAACCCCGAGCAGTTGATGGCCGCAGCGCTGTCGAGTTGCTTGGTGGAGTCACTGCGAATCGCACTGGGGACCGTCGGCGGCAGTGTCGACGAACTCGCGGTCAAGGGCACCGTCGTGCTGACCGATTCCGACGCATCCGGTTACGACGCGAAATTCGCACTGTCGGTGTCGCTACCGGGCACTGACAACCCGGAGGCCGTACTCGCGCAGGCCACGTCGATCTGCCCGTTCCTCAAAGTGATCGACGCCGTGGACGTCACCCTTGAATAACCGCTCGATCGATCGGCGGACCTGCTCCGAACGCGCGCGATGACATCCGTTCGCGTTCGGGCGGTTCGCGGAGTGCAGGCGATCAAAGCCGGCTTCGCGCGTGAGGACACCACGCTGATCGCGGGCGGACTGACGTTCTACGCGGTGATCGCCGTCGTCCCTCTGCTGCTTCTGACGATCCGGGCGACCGTGTTGTTGGTGTCGGCGCAGTGGGTACAGGGCGGATTCGACGCCATGTCTGCGTTACTGCCCGATGCGTTGGGTGCCCGCGCGGCGCTCGACGGCCTGGCCGATGCCGGAATACACCTGGGACCACTGGGGGTCGTGATCTCGATCTTTCCCGCAACGTTCTACGGAGAGGGTCTGCGGAGGGCGATCGTGCGCTTCGCCCCGACCCGTGAAACGTTCACCGGGTGGCGAGGCAGAGCTGCCATGGTGCCCTTTTTCGTTGCCGCCCCGGTGTTGCTCCTCGGGGTGCTGACCGTCGCACGCGTCCTGCAGGCGACCACGGGCGGCGGGGGTGCCGGTGCGCTGGCTCTACGAATATTTCTGGGGTTCAACTGCCTATGGCTGATCCTGGCCGTTCCGCTTGCCTGGACCTACCGGGTCATCGCGCCGCGGGCGGTGGGGTGGCGGGCACTCGTGGCCGGCTCCTTGGTCACGTCGTCGATCGTCACCGGGTTCGTGCACGGCTTCATCTTGTTCCTGGCCATTCCGGTCGACCTCGGTGCACCGTTCGGCGGTCTCACCGACATCGGCGGCGGTGTGGCAATCATGCTGTGGATGTTCGTCTTTCACGTGCTGGCGCTCGCCGGCTGGCTGATCACCGCCGAGTTCGATCGGCCCGTCGGTACAGCCCGAACATCAGCTGGGTGAACCCGAGAACAGCCAGACCACACGTCACCGATATTCCGATCGTCGCGGACGTCTGAGCGCTACCGGGGCCCGCGCCCGCAACGGTCGCGGTGACGACGGCGGCAACGACCCGAGACGGCCGCTCCCACACTGTCAGAAAGCCGACGTCGGAAATCCCGGCTCCGACGGCACGCGCGCGGGCCGTCTCGTGCAGCAATGTCGTCACACCGACGGCAACCACGATGGGCATCGGAGCACCCAGCGCGAGGCTGCCCGCCAGGAACAGCAGATCGCTGCACCGATCCGACACCGTGTCCAGCAGATAGCCCCACTGCGATTGGGAACGGCCGATCATGGCCACGCCGCCGTCGATACCGTCGAGCAGCCCGGAGAACACGATGAGCACCGCAGCCAGGAGGGGCAGCGAGGTGCCCGGCCGGGACAACGCCACCGAGCCTGCAGCCGCAACCACCGCGGCGACGGTGACGACGTGGGCAGAGACGGATGCGCGCACGAGCGGGGCGCTCAGGAAGTACACCAGACGAAGCCACGTCGACACGAGCACCGACGACGATGGATCGATGTTGCTGTGCAGACCCGACCATGTCGACAGATATTCCTGGCGGGTCGCCGGAAGTTCGGACGAAGTGCGCCGGCTCGGTGTGCTGCGCTGGTTGACCATCGACGATCCTTGCTCGGCAAATCGAAAGACCGACTCTACGAAATATTCGTCGGTGTATACCCGCCTATACGAAACCCACACCCGAGCGGCTCCGACAGTTACTGCTCGTCGGAGTTGCTCTGTCTCCTGCGGGCTTTGAGCCGCGATATTTTGATCCCGACGGCCGCGAACAGAATCAGCCATCCCGCGATCAACACTCCGCCTCCGACGAATGCCGCTCGCTGCAGAGGATGGGTGTCTGCGTACACGTAACCGACTGTGCCCCACAGCAAAGCGACCAAAAAGATAATCGCCATCATCCACATCATCGAATACAGCGTTCTGTTCATCATTCGCCCGATCTCGCCGTTGCTTTCGT
The DNA here is from genome assembly GCF_040702225.1 of Rhodococcus sp. NPDC080181. Taxonomy (NCBI): domain Bacteria; kingdom Bacillati; phylum Actinomycetota; class Actinomycetes; order Mycobacteriales; family Nocardiaceae; genus Rhodococcus; species Rhodococcus sp. NPDC080181. The sequence goes on along the minus strand of NZ_JBFBKN010000025.1, from coordinate 42,026 downwards.
CTGCCGCCGATTTACATTCTCCCACTGGCCGTACCCGATTCGGTCGAGTCGACACCGGAACCACCCCACATTCACCACGCAAGTTTCGGTTGAACCTCGCCCGCGAAGAGCCCGAACTCCGCGCCTGTCCGATGCATGTGCCCGAACAGGGCCTCCGCGAGGTCCTCGGAAGCCGTTCCCATCGTCGACGACCACCGTCGAGCGCGACAGCTCGACCGAGACGTGCGCAGTTCGACCGTGCCCGAGTTGCCCACGTCGACCGTCAGACGATCCGCTCCTGTCTCCACGAGACGACGTAGTGCGCCGGCACCGAACAGGACGAGGCCGCGCACCTCGAGCACCGCGTGAGAACGTGCGGTGTCTCCCGGGAGCCCCACCTGGATGCGGCAGTCGGCGTCGCCCCACTGCCGCTGTAATTCTCCGGCATCGGGTCCGTGAATCCACACTCGACAATCAGGATGCCTCAGGACCGAGCCGACGGTCTCGAGGAGGGACGCAGCGCTGTGCCCGGTGGTATCGACAACCGCGACGATCTCCGGCAGCGCGTAGGTCAGACCCTGGGTACGCGCCGCAGGGTCGGTGATGCGGGAGGCCAGCATCAGCGCTTCGGCGTTCTTCCGCTCTCGGTCTCCGCCCGTGCGTTCGGCCCAGTCGGGCCCGTCGTGCCAGGCGACTGCTCGCGGCCGATGGGCCAGGACGGCACCTGCGGCGTAGGCCCGATGCGCGAATTCCCAGTCTTCTCCGCCGTACCCGACGAACGTCGGGTCGAACCCGCCGAGTTCCTCGAACAACGTTCGGCTGCAGGACATCACGGCACTGATGACGTATCGGTACGAACGACGGTCCGCGTCCAGAAGGTCTCGCGAGCCGGCGTAACCGTCACGAAGCCATGGAGGCTCGGTGAATTCCGTCGGGCCCGCAGATCGGCCGTCGAACCAGGTACCGACGTCCGCGGGCGACCACCCGCCGAGATCGGCATGTCGACGCCTACCCACCGTCACCGCATCGGGAAGGGCCACGATCAGGCGTACCGATTCCTCGATGTAATCGGGTTCGGGCACGGTGTCGGCGTCGAGGAAGCAGAGGATGTCTCCGCGCGCTGCGGACGCACCGAGATTGCGTGCGGCGGCGGCCCGGAATCCGAGATCCGGTTGGCGCACGACGGTGATGTCGAGAGCCGAGCCGAATTCCTCCACGTTCGGTTCCTCGGGAGATCCGTCGTCGGCGACGATCACCTGGATGCGGGACGCGGGCCAGGTCTGCGCGGTCAACGCTGTCAGAACCAGGTCGAGCTGGTGCTGCTGCCGGAAGTAGGGAATCACGACCGACACTCGGGGCGTGTCGGATGCGGTCGGTGCCAGATCCCACCGATTGTGCGGAACCACCGAGCGGCCATCGGGCAGCGCGATGGACGGTAGAGCCATGCTTTCTCGGAACAGGGAGCTGTACAGGTCGGCCGCCTGCGCCGGCGATGGATACGGTGCCGAGTCGGTGGCCTGCCATGTCTTCTCGGGTCGGCGTAACGCTTCTGCCATGGCCTCGGCCAGGCCCTCCACTGTGTCCTCGTGAATCCACAGCGCATCGGGCGAATTGACGGCCATCTCGTCGACGTATCGACCACGAGGGACCAGAGGGCGACGGCCCGCCGCGATCCAGGTGTTGATCGAACCGGATGCCGATACATGCCGGTGGAAAGCGACCGGGACAGCAATGGACCGCAACCGGCCGCCCAGTTCGGCGTCGGGCACGAAGCCGGTCGTCGAAAACGGCCTGCCCAGATGCCGGGCAGTGGCGCGTAGTTCGTCGAGCACGTCCTCGTGTCCGGCCGACGCGGCCCCGACGATCTCGAACCCGACGTCGGTGTCCAGTGCAGACATGGCACCGAGTACTTCGCTGTGTCCCTTCCCCGGATAGACGAACCCGAGAATCCCGACGACTCGCCGGGGGACGACGTCGTCGGATCGTAGTGCCGGGCGGTCTATCGGTAGGGGAATGACCCGGATGTCGGGTCGGCTGTCGAGTATGTCCTCGACAAGCAGTCGCTCGTGCACACTCGACACCACGACCGTTGCAGCGCAGTCGATCACTCGGCGGTAGCAGTCGGTGCGTGCCGCAAACGCGGAGCCGTCCGAGATCTGGGGTACGTCGTGCAGCGTAACGGTGATGCGGGCTCGATGCTGCTGTGCCAGTGCGACAATGGCATCGGCTGCCTCGTGCGCGGTACGTCCGAACAGCCGGTCGGTGAAGTGAATGTGGACGGGAGTGTCGCGCGGTAGTCGGTCGGGAGCGGTCACCACGGGACTCGCTGTGGCGGCAGCCATGTCGCGGGCGCACCGGACGACTCCGTGGTCCGGTGGGCCGACCACGAGATGATGCACGGGTGCGATCACGGCGTCGTCTGCAGGATTCGCAGGAGCTCGGAGTGGCGGGCCAGTGCGGCGTCGACGAACTGGGGATGTGCCGCATACCAATCGAGGTGAGCGCGGTGCACGACATCGTTGGACACGTCGGAACCGTCGACCGTCCAGTCTGGGCGAGGATCACCGGGGAGGCCGAGGGCGTCCAGTACCCGGCGTTCGACGGGCGCTCGCACACCGCCGAGCAGTTCTCTCCCTGGATCACCCACAGTGCAGGCGGTGTCGAGGTGGTCCAGGATCCGCTGCGCGAGTGCAGTCAACACCACGTTGGTCGGGTGGTTGATCGTATGTGTGGCACGGCTTCTTGCACTCTGGAACAGGTCGGACGCAGCGATGTCGGTGTCGCGGCTCTCGCGTCGTCGTAGTTCCTCCAGGCTCGCCTGCGCGGCATCACGAAAGCCGGCGTCGGATACCGGGAGGTCCCAGTTCTCGCCGGACCGCACGCCACGCTCGAAGGCCACAATCGTCCGCAGATCGTGGTACGGAACGAGATCCGGAACGGCCGCTGGGTCGCTCGGATGCCGAACGATGATCTGAAAAGGATGCAGCGCAGCGTATCTCAGCACGGGCCAACGAAGTACCACGGCGTGTGGCGGGAGTGATCGTGTCAGATCGGGGACCCCGAGCGGCAAATGCCGATAGCCCTCCCGCACAGGTTGAGTCAGCAGTACCGAGGTCTGCCGGACCAATCGATCGACGTGCGGCAGATCGGCGGATTCGAGTTCGTGTACCGGCGGGATTCGTACCGTCCGAAACGGCAACGCCGCATCCGAGCTCAGCAGAATGCGCATCGCCTCGGCCTGGCAGTTACCCCAGACGAGCAACAGGGGGCGATCGTCGACGGGTGTACGTGGCGCGGCCTCGAGCCCCGATATTCCGTAGAAATCGCCGTAGTGGCGAGTACGCCCGTCCATGTCTGCCCCGACGTCGTGTGAGTGCGTGTGTTCGACCATTCTTCTGGTCAACGTAGCCCCGCCGAACCTGCGACGCCAACCGCGATTGAACTCGGTACGAAGTGGGTACAGACCCCATGCGCGTGTCGGGAACAGGCACGATTCGTCTGACCTGTACCCGAAGGAATTCATGATTCGTATTGCGTCCGTACCCTCCTCTCACGTGTACGTACAGCACGTGCAGCCGGTGCCCGACGGCTCCGGTAACTCGGTGGTGCTGTTGCCCGATCCGACGCCGGTTCGCGTCGATGTGCCGGGCCAGTGGTGGCCGCCTCGTCTCCTCGACGCCGGGTGGTTGGCCGAGCAACCCGATTCGAGCTTCGACGTTCTGCACGTGCACTTCGGCTTCGAGTCCTTCTCGCCGGAAGAACTGACCCGCACGGTCGAGTATCTGCGGGCCCACCGCAAGCCCTTGGTGCTCACGGTGCACGACGCGCACAATCCCCATTTCGCGGACAACACCGGTCATCTGGAGCAGCTGGACGTATTGATTCGTGGTGCCGATGCCGTGATCACCCTCACCGAGGGAGCAGCCGCATGGATAGCCGATCGGTGGAATGTGCGTGCGACGGTGATCGAGCACCCGCACGTGGTGCCCCTCGAGAGAATGAACGTCCCACGCCCGGTCTCGGACTCGTTCGTCATCGGAGTCCACGCCAAGAACCTGCGAGCGAACATCGACCCGCTTGCGGTGATGGACGCCGTCGTCGAGGCGGCTCGATCGCTACCGGCTGCGACGGTGCGGTTGGACATCGACGAGGACGTGTTCGACACGGCCGGCCACTGGTACGACCCGACCGTCGGCGCGAAGTTGCTGGACTACAACAGTTTCCCCGACGTCGATGTGCGGGTGCACGCCCGATTCGACGACGAGCAACTTTGGGACTACCTGTCTTCGATCGACGTCTCGGTGCTGCCGTATCGGTTCGGTACACATTCGGGTTGGCTCGAGGCCTGTCGGGATCTGGGAACGGCCGTCGTCGCGTCCGATTGCGGCTTCTATGCCGACCAAGCGCCGATTCACAGTTTCGTCATGAACACCGACTCGTTCGATCCCGCCACGGTGGTGGCAGCCGTGCAGGCGGCCCACGCCGATCGGACCACAGCGCTCGACGCCGCAACCCGGGCCGAGCAGAGACAACGAATCGCAGCGACCCACGCTGGGATCTACGCAGCAGTGACAAAGGAGATGCGTTGAACGAGAAGCCACTTCGCATCGCGGTGCTGGCGTCATCGAGTTTTCCGGTGGCACAGCCTTTCGCGGGCGGTCTGGAGGCACACGTCTACAATCTGGTGCGGGCGCTGACCGAGCGTGGGCACCACGTCAGTCTGTTCGCCGCAGACGGATCGAGCGTCGATCTGGATGCCACGATGTTGCCGGTCCGAACGCTGGATCTGACACCGATTGCCCTCGCCGATCTCGCGGTCACCCCCACTGCGGTTCGCGAGCACCACGCATACCTCGCCGTGATGATGGAACTGGCCGGTGCGCTGTCGAACTCGTTCGACATCGTGCACAACCACAGCCTGCACTACCTGCCGTTGGCTATGTCCGCCACACTGCCGGTGCCGATGGTGACCACTCTGCACACGCCGCCGTTCGCGTGGCTGGAGTCGGCTGTTGCCCTGGCTCCGTTCGGTGCCAACACTTTTGCTGCTGTCAGTGCGTTCGCAGCCGAACAATGGGCCGACGTCGCGACCGGGACGATCGTCATCCGGAACGGGATCTCGCTGCAGGACTGGCCGTTCGGTGCGGGCGGCGACTATGTGGTGTGGTCCGGACGGTTGGTTCCCGAGAAGGGATTGCACCTGGCCATCGCCGCCGCGAAGCTCGCCGGCCGGTCGCTACGCATCGCAGGACCCATCAGCAACCTCGAATACTTCCACGGTGTCGTCGAACCCCTGCTCGACGATCGAGTCCGATACGTCGGGCACCTCGATCAGCCGGCCCTCGCCGCGCTGGTGGCCGGTGCCGAGGTCGCGCTGGTGTCGCCGGTGTGGTCCGAGCCGTACGGTCTGGTGGTCGCCGAAGCCCTGGCCTGCGGTACCCCGGTGGCAGCATTCGCCCGCGGAGGGATACCCGAGATCATCGACGCCTCGTCCGGAGTGTTGGTACCCGCCGACGACGTGGCCGGGCTCGCCGCCGCCATTCCCGCCGCGGCAGCGTTGAACAGGCACGACGCGCGGGCGCGCGCCGAGCAGGTGTGTTCGGTGGACCGGATGGTCGACGAGTACGAGGAGCTGTACCGATCGACCCTCGAGTCCGCATCGGCACCGGAGTCCGCCCACGGTCTCGCGATTGCATGATCGGCTATTACGCACACCACCACGGGGTAGGCCACGTCACTCGGTCCGACGCGATTGCGCGCCGCCTGGGTGAGCCGATCACGGTGCTGTCCTCGCGGGCGCGGCCTCCGGAACATGCTGCAGCGGAATGGATCGCACTCCCGCTGGATGTGAACGACACCGTGGTCGAGGCAGCCGCCGACGACATCTCGGCGGGGGGAGTGGTGCACTGGGCACCCCACGACGTCGACGGACTGACCGCACGGATGGCGATCATTGCCGACTGGGTTGCGCGTGAGCGACCGCGGGCAGTGGTCGTCGATGTGTCCGTGGAAGTGGCGATGTTTCTGCGGCTGATGGGTGTCCGGGTGATCGTCATGGCGATTCCGGGACACCGGGCCGATCCCGTCCACGCGATGGCCTACCGCGCGGCGACGCACATTCTCGCACCGTGGTCACGCAGTGTGTACGACCCGGCATGGTTGCATCCGTACGCCGCAAAGACGACGTACTCGGGCTCGATCAGCCGGTTCGCCGGACGAGCCCGAACGGAGGGCTCGAACACTGCGGCCACCGAAGGCCCGGTTGTCGTACTGGGCGCGGCGGGTGGCACCTCGTTGACCCGTGAACTGGTGGACTCGTGGTCCGCCGCGGACGACCGGTTCGACTTCCGCACACTCGGAGTAGCGGGCGGCGACTGGGTGGACGACGTGTGGCCGGTGCTGTGCTCAGCGGCCCTCGTGGTGACCAACGCCGGGCAGAACGCCGTGGCCGACGTCGCCGCGTCGGGCACACCGGCCATCGTGGTTCCGCAAGCCCGGCCGTTCGACGAGCAGGCTGCCACCGCGCACGCACTGGCGGCCGGATCCATCGCCGCGGTGCTCGACGAGTGGCCCTCGGTCGATCGGTGGCGACGCGCTGCCGACTGCGCCCTGGGCATCGGCGGACGGACATGGTCGCTGCTCGGTACCGACGGCGCACCCGATCGGGCGGCTCGCGCGATCGAGCAGGCTGCGTCCGGGACGGCTCGACGATGAACGTGGTTGTCGTGACCGTGGTCTCGGGTCGTCACGATCATCTCGCCGCGCAGATTCGCGGGTTGGCCGAGTCCACCGACCGGCCCGTCGAGCACATCGTGGTCGCCATGGGCGATGACGACATTGCGGACGTGGTCGCCCGATCCAGCTCTGCGGCAACGGTTCTCGACATGGAGGCACAGACCCCGCTGCCGGTGGCGCGAGCGCGTAACCTCGGGGCAGCCGCTGCCTTCGGTCGGGGTGCCGAGCTGGTGGTGTTCCTCGACGTGGATTGCATACCCGCCCCGGAGATGCTCGACAGGTATCGCCGCGCCGCACTGCGCCCCGACAGTCGGCGAACTCTGTTGTGCGGACCGGTGACCTACCTGAAACCCGACAGCGTCGGGCTCGAAGGTGACGCTCTGATCCCGCTCACCGCGCCGCATCCGGCTCGACCGAATCCGCCTGCGGGCGCAGTGGAACCCGGACACGATTTCGACCTGTTCTGGTCGTTGTCCTTCGCCGTGCACGCCGACACGTGGACCGAGATCGGCGGCTTCTGCGAGGACTACACCGGGTACGGGGGCGAGGACACGGATTTCGCGGCCACGGCCCGCGCGTCGGGCATCGGGTTGCGGTGGGTGGGCGGCGCTCACGCGTACCACCAGTTCCATCCCGTGTCCGATCCTCCGGTGGAACATCTCGACGACATCGTCGTCAACGCTCGGATCTTCTTCCGCCGGTGGGGCCGGTGGCCGATGGTCGGATGGCTCGAAGCGTTCGCGTCGCTCGGATTGCTCGAGTACGGCGGCACCGAGATTCGCCGTCTCACCGCCGCTGTTCACGACACTGACGACGGTGTGAATTAGGCTGGCCGGACTTTCACGAAACGAGGTCCAGACGTGCCCGAACCATCCAGGCCCCTGCGTTCGCTCGGATTTCTGACCATCGGGCTCTTCGACGAGAACACACCCGAGGTCGGCCACGAATCGACGCTGCGCATCATCGAACTCGGGGAGCGGCTGGGATTCGACAGTGCGTGGCTTCGTCATCGTCATCTGCAGTTCGGTATCTCGTCTCCCATCGCGGTCATGGCCGCCGCGTCGCAACGTACCGACCGCATCATGCTCGGCACTGCGGTGACGCCGTTGGGTTGGGAGAACCCGTTGCGTCTCGCCGAGGACCTGGCCACGGTGGATGTGCTGTCCGGTGGGCGCGTCAACGCGGGAATCAGTGTGGGACAACCGATGCACTTCGATCGCGTCGCACACTCGTTGTATCCCGACACCGCCGAGGACGAGGACTTCGGCTACGACCGAGTCTCGCGGCTGCTTCGGTTCGTAGCCGGTGAACCTGCGTCCACGTGGTCGGGGACCGAGGGAATCGAAGCGTATTCCGAACGAGTACAACCGTATTCGCGTGGTCTACGGGACCGAATGTGGTACGGCGGGGCCAGTCTCCGTTCTGCCCAGTGGGCAGGGGAGAACGCGATGAATCTTCTGGTGAGCAGTGTGGTGCGCGCCGAGGACTCGACGGATTTCGATGCGATCCAGCGCGCGCACATCGCGCGGTTCCGCGAGGCTCACCCGGCCGGGGCCGACGCGCGGGTCTCCCAGGGGCTGGTAGTCATCCCCACCGACAGTGCTTCCGCCGCGCAGAAGCGCAAGTACGAGGACTACGTTCACGCGCGTACTGCACGGACCGGAGCACCGCAGGGGCCGGCTCGGATGATGTTCGCACCGGACCTCGTGGGTACCTCGGACGAGATCGCGGAGCAGTTGTACGCCAATCGATCTTTTCGCGAGGTCGACGAGGTGGCGTTCGCGCTGCCGTTCAGCTTCGACCACGAGGACTACGTGCAGATCCTGACCGACACGGCGCAGACGCTCGGCCCGGCGCTGGGGTGGACCCCAGCACAGAACTGACCCGGACTTCCGCCGAGGGCGATCGGCCCGATCGGCCGATCGCCCTGGTGGAACAGAGGTACCGGTGTCCTACTGGCCCGTGATGGGCGAGTTGTAGGCACACGGGATCGACTTCGCGGGGAAGCCCTTCGGATCCAGTGCGTTCTTGACGATGCCGATCGCGCGCGGTGAGACGGAGATCGACAGGTGGTCCGACAGGTCGATGCCGCAGCCGTCCTGCAGGGTGACATTGTTGACGGTGGCACCGGGGCCTGCGGTGAGGAACGTCGTCTTGTACGGGGTGACGACCTCGTCGTACTTGGTGCCGATCACGGTGTACTTGATGCCGGGGTCGGTGTCACCGCCGACGGCCAGTCCCTTGACGAGTGGCGAGTCGATCACCTGGTCCGAAGCTGCCGGCCCGGCGATGGCACCGACGACTCCCAGGACGTTGAGTCCCAGGTTGTTGATGGTGCGCCCCAGAGTTCCGATGCCGACGAGGGTGGTGCCGTGATTCGATCCGGCGACGCTGACGACCGTGTTCACTTTGTTCTTGGTCGGGTCGGTCGGATTGGCACCGCCCTCGAAACGGAGGTACTGACGGGTGACGAGCCCACCCTGGGAGTGGCCGACGATGTCGACCTGCGCAGAGCCCGTGGCCGTCCGCACAGCGTCGACGTAGGTGGCGATCTCCTTCGCGTTGGACGCGACCGATGCGGTACCGCGAAGCGACGGGAGATTGCCGACGACACTGGAGTCCCCGTCTCCGTAGTTCAGCGCGAAGATGCAGTAGCCCTCCTTCTTCAGGGCAGGCGACATGCGCGCGAAGTTGTTGTACGCGTTCTCCCAGGTGCCGTGCAGGAGGACGACCGGGCGGGGGTGCGCGGCGGTGGGCTTGCAGTTCCAATCGTTGGCACCTTGGGGTGCGACGTTGGGGTTGACGATGCTGTAGAGGAATCCGGCCAGGAAGTTCTTCTGATCGGGCCCGTATCCGGTGGTCTCGGTCCGTGGGTCGTACGTCGCGGTGGCGGGGGCAGCCGAATCGATGCTCGGTGCCGTGATGCCCTGATCCGAGGCCTTCGGGTATGCGCCGGTCGGCCCCGGCGGAACAACGGTGTTGCCCTGCACGGTAGCGGGCGGTGCCGGTACCGGGACGGGTGCCGGCTGAGCCTGCGCTGCGAAACCGGAACCGAGGGCAACGGAGCATGCCATTGCAGCAATCATCGCAGCGCGGACTGTCGTGGCCTTCCTCGTTGCACGGAAGGTGGACCGAGAAGTGGTCATGGAGCCTGACTTTCGACGAGGGTCAAGTGGACAAGTCGGAACTGTAGGCCCGGATTTCGGCCCGGAACGTGCGCCGCATCACGTTTGGAAACCGCCCGCACGTGACCGTTCATTCGTGATGGGGCGTCACAAATGACGGCGAACCGGATGCGAATGCGGATTTGGTGCCGGGTTCACGGTCCAAAACAATCCCCAGGTTTTATTTGTGCACTATGGTTCGAGTGTCTTCACCGCGGCCGACTGTTCGGCCGGGGAAGGACGGTTCGATACCGAGGCAGGGGCGTTGTGGGCAGACATCGACCGCCTGAAGGACATGACCTGACGCTGGTTTCGAGTACGAGGGGTGGGGTTCGGTGACTGCAACAGACAGTGTGGACACGGCGCAGGAGGAGTACGCAGGTGGTCGACGTGCATCCGACCGCTTGCGGACGCCCCGGGAGACTGCCGCGCGAATGCTGAACCGGTATTTCGTCGATCCGGAGGACGTACCGCCGCCGCGCGACTGTGCACGGGGCGAGCTCGACGACATGGCGACCACCTGCAGCGAACTGGCTGCAGGGGTCCTCGACTCCGGTCGACTACCGATCGCGGGGGCAATGGACACCTTCCGGGACGCCGCAACGCGGTGGGCCCGCGACGGAGTGCCGCTCGGCCGTATACAGCACGCGATCAACGAAGGCTGTGCGCTGGGTTTACGGGCCGCCGAGTCGGCGGTGAACCGGGAGGCAGGCGCGGCGGGCGATGACCGGACGATCCTGATCATGGAGCTTCTGAACGTGGTCACCGAGGCGGTGTCCGACGCTTATCTCACCGAGTTCCGCACGTTGGCGCAGAACGGTCCACGGCACGACGTCGAACTGCTCGACGCTCTGCTGACCGGCGACGGCACTGCCCGCAGAATCGCCGATCGGATGGGTGCGCTGCTCGCCGAGGAGTATCACGTCGTGGCCCTGCACTTTCCGGCGCATGCCGACGAAGGGGGTAGGCGCGGCGATGCGGCGATGATGGCCGCACGGAAGCTGCGGAGAATTCACGCGGCCCTGGCAGCGCACAACGGAGACATCGCCCCCATTGCATCCATCAGTGCGACGGGTGGAACGGTACTGCTGCCCGACGTTCCGGGTGCCGACGTCGACGAACTGGTCGAGCGGCTTGCCGACGCCGGCCAGATCGCAGTGACGGCGACGACCGGGTCGGCAGCGATCGACGACATCTCGGTGACGGCGCCGCACCTGTACGAGCTCCTGAGTCTGGTCCGCAGGCTGCACTACACGCCGGGCACGTACCGCATCTCGGATCTGGTGTTCGAGTACCAGGTGAGCAGGCCCGGACTCGGCCGAAAGCACCTCGTGACCTTGATCGATCCGCTCCGTGACTCGGTCGACCTTCTTCCGACGCTGCAAGCCTTCGTGGACTCCGATTCCAACAGGAAGAAGACAGCCACGTGGCTGACGGTGCATCCCAACACCGTCGACTACCGCCTCAAGCGGGTGGATCAACTCACCGGTCTCGATCCGATGAAACCGTCGGGGTTGCGGCGACTGCACGCAGCACTGATCGCCGATCGCCTCGAGGCACGCCGAACCCCGGTGGACGAGCGATCACTGTGACCGTCTCGGACGGCGCGGTGCTGGCAGCGTCCGCGGCGCTCGAGTCGGTGGATTCGGTGGCGGCGCTGTTTCAGCCGGTCGTCGAACTGTCGACCGGACATGTCGTCGGCTACGAGGCTCTCGCTCGGTGGCCGTCGCCGAGCAGCGCACTCCCCGAGGACGTCTTTGCTCTGGCCCGTGAACGGGGACTCGTCGGCCGAGTGGATGTGGCCTGCCGCGCGGCAGCTCTGCGCGCGGCGAGGGAACGTGCCTACTCCCGCAGGGTGCGGTTCTTCCTCAACATCGAACCGGGTTGCTTCCGTGACGAGCAGGACGTCGACATGCACCTCGACGCCATCGGCGACGATCTCGACGTGGTCCTCGAGATCACCGAGCGTGATCTGGATCGGAACGTTCCGTTGCTGATGGTCCTCGTCCGCGGCGCGCGCGCACGCGGGATGGGGGTGGCCATGGACGACGTCGGAGCGACACCGGCAACCCTGGATCTACTGGCGCTGGTGGCACCGGACATCGTCAAGCTCGACGCGTCGATCGTGCGAGCTCCGCTGCGATCCCGACCGGCAATGCGACAGATTCGCGCCTACGTTCGGTCGAGCAACGCGATCGTGCTGGCGGAAGGCATCGAGACGCGTCGGCATCTGCGACGTGCGAAAGCGCTCGGTGCCAGCTTGGGGCAGGGATGGATGTTCGGGCGGCCGTTGCCGCTGCCGAATCCGACAGGAGGCCTGTGACAGAGAAGAACCCCGCACCCGAGCCGTGAAGGCTGGGTGCGGGGTTCTGCTGCATCGATGGATCAGTTCGTGAACTTGTCCTTGATGTTGCCGGCTGCGTCCGAGACGTCGTCGCCGACCTGCTTGGTCTTGCCCGACGCCTGGTCCTTTGCGCCTTCGGCAGCAAGGTCGTCGTTGTCGGTCTTGTGGCCGATCTTTTCCTTGGCTTCGCCCACGAGCTCTTCTGCCTTGTGCTTTGCCTTGTCGATGAAATCAGCCATGTGAACTCCTCGAGATCGATTGTGCTGCTCGTGCATGGGAGCTATACCCGAGATCGCGGTCGGTAATCATCGGACTGCCGGCCGTGTTGCCGGCACGGGATGCGGGTACGTGCCGTTCATGACTGCACAGACGAACGACCCACATTCGCATGAGACGCCGGCACCGGAGCACCGCCGCCCCGACGGAGTGGACGACGATACCGTGGCAGCCACGGGCAAACTGTCCGAGGCACTCGAATACGTCGAGCGCGCTCGCGGCCACCTGTACTCGTTCCATCAGCTGATGGGACACGCGGATCTGCTGCTCGGGGAGGCCTCCGACGCGTTGTCGGACGCCGGGCACGACGCGTTGGCACAGCGACTCGAGACCGACATGATCGGCCGCAACATCGCTCAGGGGCGGTGGACGTTCCAGCTCGTCGAGGAGTTCGACGACGGGTATTGGACGGTACTTCGTGATCACGAGCGGGCGGTCCGGAACGAGCTGCTCGACGGACGTCGGCACGTCTTCGAGGCCGAGATGAAAGAACAGCGACGAACGCACGGTCGCAGCGGCCACGAGGCGCGTCCGACGGAGTGATCTGGCTCTGTCACAACGAAAAGCACCGGCCTCGCCGTGATCGGCGAGACCGGTGCTTCGGGGAGAAATGTTTGTCAGCCGGCTTGCTTCGCAGCGTCGACTTCGCTGGTCGCGCTTGCGGTGGAGAGCTGACCACCGGAGTTCTCCAGGTGCGCGCGGACGAACCAGTGGAACAGTTCGAGCTGGGCGCTCTGGCCGATGAGCATGTCCTCGGTGATCGGATCGATCTCGCCGACCTCTTCGATGTTCTTACGGGTGGTCTCGATGACCCCGGTGTACACCAGATCGAGAGCGCCGAGGTGCTCGATCGCCGTCGCCCGGCCGATCGAGTAATCGTCCCAGGAACGTTCCTTGACGATGGTGCCCGGCGTTCCCTTCGCAGAGGAGCCGAGGGTCGCGATGCGCTCGGCGACCTCGTCGGCGAAGCCGCGCACGGCCTCGACCTGAGGATCGAGCATTTCGTGGACAGAGATGAAGTTCGGTCCGACCACATTCCAGTGAATGTGCTTGAGCGTGAGATGGAGGTCGTTGTAGGCGTTCAGGCGATCCTGCAGGATCGCTGCGACGCGCGCGCCCACGTCCGACGAGAGTCCGGGAACGGTGTACGAGTTCTTGTCAGCCATGACGACGGTTTGCCCCATCACGGCGAAGTACAAACATGCCCCGCCGGATCGATTCCGGCGGGGCATGTGTCGTGCGGAACTATTTGTCGAGTCGAGGCGAATCGGTACCCGACGTACCCGTCGACGAGGTGCCGGCGGTGGAGGTTCCGTCCGTCGGATCGACGATCGGACTGTCGGCTGCGGCCCTGTCGACCGCGTCGGCGCTGTCTTCCTCCGGGGGATTCTTCAGGCTCAGGATGATCGAGCCTGCCAGGACCACGACGATGACCACCAGGCTGACGAAGGACGGGATCTCGGGGATCGACGTGCTGATCACCTTGTGCCCGGCCTGCAGGATCAGCTTGACGCCGATGAAGGCGAGGATGATCGCCAGTCCCTTGGACAGGTAGTGGAACTTCTCGAGCAACCCTGCGAGCAGGAAGTACAGGGCACGCAGGCCGAGGATCGCGAACGCGTTCGAGGAATACACGATGAACGGGTCGTCGGTCACTGCCAGAACGGCAGGAACACTGTCGACCGCGAAGACCAGGTCGGCGGCCTCGATCGCCACCACGACGGCGAGCAGTGGCGTGGCCACCCGCTTGCCTGCTTCCTTGACGAAGAACTTGGTACCGGAGTACTCGTCCTGAACGGGGACGATCTTCTTGAGCAAGCGCACTGCAATGGAGGTGCCGGGGTCGTACGAGTCGTCCTCGTCCTTCATCAGCTTGTACGCGCTGTAGAGCAGGATGGCGGCGAAGACGAACAGAACCGCGGCGAACTTGCTGACGATGGCCACACCGGCGGCCAGGAAGATGGCACGGAAGACCAGGGCGCCGATGACACCGAAGAACAACACGCGGTGCTGGTACTCACGGGGGACCTTGAAGTAGCCGAAGATCAGCGCGAAGACGAAGAGGTTGTCGACCGACAGACTCTTCTCCAGCAACCATGCCGTCGTGTACTCGACTCCGGCCGTTGTTCCCAGCGTGAAGAACACCACGATGCCGAAGATGATGGCGACGCCTACCCACAGTGCGCTCCACCACGCGGCCTCCTTGAAGCCGATGATGTGCGCGCCGCGGTGCGCCAGCAGGTCGATGGCCAGCAGGATCAGGACGACGGCACCGAATGCGGCCCACGCCCACCATGGGACGACGTTCATGAACGTCCACCCTTACCGGTGAACTTCGTGCCCAATTGCTTCAACTTCGCCTGATTCTCTGGCTTGGTTGCATATCGGCGCGCTCGGTCGATCATCTGTTTGCCCTGAGGGCTGCGAGCGAACGCGGTCAACTTTTGTGTCAACGACGACATCTGTCCTGCTCCTTACGTTCTCGTTCGATCGGTATGTGGGGCGGTTCGACCGCAACTACTCCAGTCTGACTGTTTGCTTTACTGCAGGCAGGGTTGTTTTGCGGACATGTTTCAGCAGACTTTCTTGCCGACATCCGGCAATCTCGGCCTCAGGTGCGATTCAGGAGTGCAGGCCGGATCGCGGCCAGTCGAGCAACATCGCGCCGAGTACTGCCGTGTGCAGCGCAAATGCCTCGACGGGATTGCCCACATCTTGCCCGGTCAAATCTCTTATTCGCGACAATCTGTACGTGACCGCGCGCACTGACAGATGCATCCGGCGTGCGGTGGACGCCGAGTTCGCGCCGGTCTCGAAGTACACCTGCAATGTTTCCAGCAGTGGGCCTGCTCCGCCCCGAGCGCTCGTCAACGGGGTCAGCAACGTCTCGACCAGATCGGCGATCGCGGCGCGATCACTGATCAGAACGCGATAGACGAGCAGATCACGGGCGTCGACGACGGGTGTGTCGAGCCCCAGCGACGACGCGAGGTCGAGCGCGTCCAGGGCGTCTCGGTACGACGCGGCCACGCCGACTGCGCCGCTGCGTGGGCGACCGACCCCGAGCTGTATCCGTCCGTATTCGCCGCGACGGCGCAGGTCGACGGTATCGCTCGGGCCGGATGCCGATCCGCCGAGGACTCGTCCCGTGTGGGTGAGTACGTGATCGACGGCCTCGCGATCGGGTGCCGGAAACACCACGATCAGCCGACCCTGCTTGGTGGCGACGAGGAGATCGGCGTCCCCTTTGCTGCCCTGCACGCTGCGTTCGACCAGCCCGATGGCCGACGTCGCGTCGGTGAACGGAGTCGTGGACGTGACCACGGCGACTGCGTGCGGACTCGACAGATCCAGCCCGAACGTCTGCGCACGTCCCAGGACACCGGCGACATCGGCCGTTCCGGAGAGCAGATCGTCCACGAACTCGCGGCGTGCCAATACCTCCACGCGAACCAGGGTCCGCCGGGCGAGCTGAAAGCCTTCGGCGAGTTCGGCCGCGGCGTCGTCGACGGCTCGAAGCATGACCTCGCCCGCGGTGACGACCCCGGCCGGGTCTGCTGCGGCGGCCTGCACGGCGGGCAACTCGCGCCACAATCGCCACGCCGCCGACAGGTAGAGGTCGAGCAACGCGCGCAGAGCCACACCCGCTCGGGCTGCTTCGTCGCCGTGTACGCGGCACTCCCGAAGTTGCTTGCGGGTGAGCGGAACACCTGCGTCCACCGCATCGGTCACGACGTCGAGAAAGTTCCCCAGGAACGCGACGTCCAGGCCGCCTGCGTCCGAGGCCGCTTGCGCGGCCACCGCGTCGAGCGGTGTCGCGTCCGGCTGTGTGGCCATGTGTTCGAGGGTCTCCCATCCGAGTCGAGGTCAATGGTAGGCGGCGCTCACACCGACACCGGCTCGACGACGAGCTCGTGGACCGCGCGGCGTGTTCGGTGTGCGACCGGGTGGCTCGGGGAGCAGAATCACCGAAATCGCCTCGCGTCGGCTGCTGTACCGCCCGCGGCACGGTTCGGTCCGCACCGTTCGTCTTCACGTTGGGAGTCTCGACCATGACATCGTCGAACGGACCCGCATCGGGTCTGCGCTCGCAGTTGTTCCGCAAGAAACCGATCGCAGAACCGGACCAGCAGCCCGGTGGTCTGGAACGCACCATCGGGACGTTCCAACTGACGATGTTCGGAGTGGGAGCGACCATCGGTACCGGCATCTTCTTCGTGCTCTCGCTCGCTGTTCCCGAAGCCGGTCCAGCCGTGGTCTTGTCGTTCCTGGCCGCAGGAATTGCCGCCGGGCTCGCCGCTATCTGTTACGCCGAAATGGCCTCGGCGGTGCCGGTGTCGGGATCGACGTACTCCTACGCATACGTGACGATGGGGGAGGTGGTCGCGATGGGTGTTGCGGCCTGCCTGCTGCTGGAGTACGGGGTGTCGAGTGCCGCGGTGGCGGTCGGCTGGAGCGGATACCTCAACGAACTTCTCGGCAATCTCTTCGGCTTCACCATCCCGCACGCGTTGTCCGCGGCACCGGGTGACGCCGATCCGGGAATCCTGAATCTGCCCGCCGTCGTGCTGATCGTTCTGTGCGCCGTGTTGCTCATTCGCGGTGCGAGCGAGTCCGCAGCGGTGAACGCAGTCATGGTCGTCATCAAGCTGGGCGTGCTCGCGCTGTTCGCCGTCGTCGGATTCACCGCCTTCGATTCCGGCAACTTCTCGGACTTCATGCCGCTCGGAGCGGCAGGTGTCACCGCGGCGGCCGGCACCATTTTCTTCTCGTTCATCGGTCTCGACGCCGTCTCGACAGCCGGGGACGAGGTGAAGAATCCACAGAAAACCATGCCGCGAGCCATCATTGCCGCACTCGTCGTGGTGATCGTCTTCTACCTCGTTGTTGCGGTCGCGGCGTTGGGAACTCAGCCGTGGACAGCATTCGCCGGGCAGGAAGAAGCCGGGTTGGCCGAGATTCTCCGAAATGTGACCGGACGGGCATGGCCGGCCACGATTCTGGCGGCGGGCGCGGTGATCTCGATCTTCTCGGTGACTCTGGTGACGATGTACGGGCAGACGCGCATTCTGTTCGCCATGGGCCGAGACGGGATGCTGCCCAAGGCGTTCGCGAAGGTCAGTCCCCGGACTCACACCCCCGTCAACAACACCATCGTCGTCGCGGTCATCATCTCTGTACTCGCCGCGTTCGTTCCGCTGGACAAGTTGGCCGATCTGGTGTCGATCGGAACGCTCGTCGCGTTCATCGTCGTGGCCATCGGCGTGATCGTCCTGCGCCGGACGATGCCCGACCTCGAGCGTCCGTTCAAGGTACCGGGCTACCCGGTGACACCGATCCTGTCCATCGCCGCGTGCATCTACATCCTGTCCGGCTTGCGCTGGACCACGTGGTTCTGGTTCGGGCTCTGGCTCGCCGTGGTTCTCGCGTTCTACTTCCTGTGGGGTCGGCATCATTCGGCGCTTCGATCGGTCGGAAAGGACGCGGAATGAGCGTGCTGATCGCCTTCGCGCCCGGCAAGGGAAGTGTCGGTGCCCTCGATCTCGGTGCGCAACTGGCCCGATCCCTGACCACGAACATCGACGTGGCAACCGTGGTTCCCAAGCCGTGGTCGACGCCGTCGATGGCCCGGGTCGACGCCGAGTTCGCCGACTGGGCCGCGTCGACGGCCACCGAGTCGGAGGCGAAAGCCCGTCACTACTTGGAGGAACGCGCACCCGATGTCGCGGCGTCGTTCCACCGGATGTCGCACCGCTCGGTGTCCACTGCATTGACCGAGGCCGCGGAGACCACCGGGGCGTCGATCCTGGTTCTGGGTTCCTCGGGTGACGGTGCTCTCGGGCAAGTTGTCGTCGGTTCCACCGCGGACAAGTTGCTCCATTCCTCGCCGGTCACCGTCGCGTTGGCCCCGCGCGGCTACCGCATTCGAGATCGGGCCGTCCTGACGCGGATCACCTGCGCGTTCTCGGGCGACAGCGAGGCCACCCGCGTCGTCGGGCCCACAGCGGAGTTGGCCCGCGACACCGGTGTGCCACTTCGCTTGGCCTCGTTCGTCGTTCGCGGGGCAACGATGTATCCGCCCGAGATCGGGCTGCGAGCCGAGGACGACGTAGCAGCGGAGCTCGCCCGAGGACTGAGCGAGGCGCTGACCGCTGCGGTGGACGACGCTGTCGCGGTGGGGTTACCGGCCGACCGCGTCGACACCGAGTTGGCGACCGCGGGCAGCTGGCGAGAAGCACTCGACGAACTGCACTGGCAGGACGGCGAAGTGCTGACCATCGGATCGTCCGGGCCGTTGGGTCCGATCGCTCGGGTGTTCCTCGGTTCACGGGCAACGAAGATCATCCGCCACTCGCCCGTACCCATTCTGGTGTTGCCGCGCCGGTGAGTGCCCGCTACCGGTTCAGCGCCAGCACCGACAGCAACTCGTACGCGACATGGGCCGCCGCGATGCCGGTGATCTCGGCGTGGTCGTATGCGGGTGCGACTTCCACGATGTCGGCACCGACCACGTTGAGCCCCACGAGACCGCGCAGCGTGTTGAGCAACTCGCGCGAGGTCATCCCGCCGGCCTCGGGTGTGCCGGTGCCCGGAGCATGCGCGGGATCGAGAACGTCGATGTCGACCGAGACGTAGACCGGGCCACCGTCGAGGCGACGACGCATCCGCTCGACGATGCTGGCCACGCCGTCGACCTCGTAGTCGTCGGAGCGAATCACCTGGAAGCCGAGAACCCGGTCGTCCTCGAGGTCCTGCTCACTGTAGAGAGGGCCGCGGATACCGATGTGCTGGGAGCGTTCGAGGTCGATGAGCCCTTCCTCGCTGGCTCGTCGGAACGGCGTCCCGTGTGTGTACGGCGCACCGAAATACGTATCCCAGGTATCGAGGTGGGCGTCGAAGTGCAACACCGCAATCGGCCCGTGATCACGCGCGAGCGAACGCAGGATCGGGAGCGCGATGGTGTGGTCGCCGCCGAGAGTCAGCACCGAAGAGCCGTCGGCACGCAGGTTCGTCACGGCATCGTGCACGGTCTGCAGCGCTTCGGTGATGTCGAACGGATTGACCCCGATGTCGCCGAAGTCGGCTACCTGTTGGCGTGCGAACGGCGAGACCTGCAGGGCAGGGTTGTACGGCCGCAACAGTTTCGACGCCGCACGGATGTGGCCGGGTCCGAAGCGCGCACCCGGCCGGTAGCTCACCCCCGAATCGAACGGTACGCCGAGAATCGTCACGTCTGCCCGCGACAGCTCGTCGAGCCGGGGGAGTCGCGCGAATGTCGTCGGTTCGGCGTAACGGGGGACCTTGGTGGCGTCGAGCGGGCCGACCGGGGTGTGTTCCGGGTTGTTCGCATTCATCGAGATGTCCCTCCGCAGTCGAGCGCCCGGCCGTCGAAAGGTCGACCATGTCGCTCGGCAAGCGTTACTCTGATGCTCGGTCTTGTCAACACAAGTTTCCTGAAAGGCGAAAAGGGTGTCTTCAGCCGCGCAGGTCGACGTCGATGCGCCACGGATCGGTGCGCGCCTGAAGGAGGCGCGCCTGAAGAAGCGGCTCACGCTCGACGCGCTCGCCTACACCTGCGGGGTCACCAAGGGGTATCTGTCCAAGCTCGAGCGCGATCAGGTGAACGCATCGGTCGCATCCCTGGTTAGAGTCTGCGCCGCGCTCGACGTACCGGTCGGCTCGCTGTTCGACGACGCACCCGTCGGCGAAGTGGTACGCGCACAGTCGTTGCCGCGCATCATGTTCGGTGGAGAACAGATGACCGAGTATCTGCTGACGCCGGTAGGGGAGCGTCGCGTGCAGGTGTTGTTGGGGCATATCGAACACGGCGGCGGAAGTGGGCCCGAGGCGTACACGCTGCCGCTCGATGTGAGCTTCGTGTACGTGATCGACGGCGAGCTACGGGTGATCTTCGAAGCCGATCCCGGCGCGGACTTCGGCGGGGACGACATCTCTCTCGGGGCGGGGGACGCCTTCACGTTCTCGCCGCGCCGTCGGCACAGTTTCCGCAGCGACAGCAGCGGTGGGGCGCGAGTGTTGTGGGTACTGGCACCGGCACTGCCCGAAGAACTACCGATCGGAAAGCCGGGGTTGCATCGGTGACGAACACCGTCTCGCTCTATCAGGGGCCGGAGGACTCCGGCGATGTCGAGGCCAACCTGACGGCACTCGATGCTGCGGCTGCGGCAGCCGCGGCGGCAGGTGCATCGATCCTGGTCACCCCGGAGATGTCGGTCAGCGGTTACGACATCGGTGAACTCGTCGTCGATCGTGCCGAACCGTTCGACGGGCCGATCTTCGGGAGGGTCGCACAGATCGCCCGTGCTCACGGCGTCGCGATCGTGTACGGATATCCCGAACGCAGCGGCGAGTCGGTGTACAACGCCGTTCAGGTGGTCGACGCGACCGGTACGTCACTGGCGCGTTACCGCAAGACGCACCTGTTCGGTGAGCTCGATCGTGCCCACTTCACCCCCGGCCAGGAGTTGGTGGTGCAGTTCGACTTCGGAGATCTGCGCTGCGGTCTGCTTACCTGTTACGACGTCGAATTTCCGGAGACCGTCCGCGCGCACGCCGACGCGGGTACGCAATGGTTGATCGTCCCTACCGGTCTGATGTCGCCGTTCGAGATCATCGCAACCCACGTGGTTCCCACGCGGGCCTACGAGAGTCAGGTGTTCGTCACCTACGTCAACCGGTGCGGCACCGAGTCGACTCTGACCTATTGCGGCCTGACGTGCGCCGTTGCTCCCGATGGCACCGACATCGCCAGAGCCGGTGTGCACGAGCAACTGTTGACGGTGCACTTGGACCCCGCCGACCTCGACAGGTCCCGAGCGATCAACACCCACCTTTCCGACCGACGTCCGGATCTGTATCGGACGGCACCTCGTCCCGCAGGGACCGCAGGCCCGGTACGAGCCGAGCAGGAGAACGACAGATGACCACACCCGTCACCCCGGACAGCGCGATCGAGTTCGAGGACGAACAACCGCTCACCATGTTCGGGCCGGACTTTCCGTTCGCTTACGACGATTACCTCGCCCACCCGGCCGGCCTGGGTAGCGTTCCCGACGCCGCACTCGGTACCCGAGTCGCGGTGGTCGGCGGCGGACTCGCAGGAATGGTCGTGGCCCGCGAGTTGCTTCGGCTCGGCCTGGAACCGGTTGTCTACGAATCGGATCGAATCGGCGGCCGCATGCGATCGGTGCCGTTCGAGGGGCATCCGGGTGTGGTGGCCGAGATGGGCGCGATGCGGTTTCCGCCGTCCTCGACCGCGTTGTTCCACTACCTCGACTCCGTCGGGCTCGAGACGACTCCGTTTCCGAACCCGTTGGCCGAGGCGACCCCCAGTACGGTGATCGATCTCAAGGGCACCAGCCACTACGCCCGCAAGCTCGAGGATCTCCCGCCGATCTTCGCCGAGGTCGCCGAGGCATGGAACAGAACGCTCGAGGAGCACGCCGAACTGATTCCGTTGCAGCGCGCCATCCGCCGGCGGGACGCGGCCGAGATCAAGCGCATCTGGAACGAACTGATCGTCAAATTCGACGATCAGACCTTCTACGGATTCCTCGCTGCGTCCGAGCATTTCTCGTCGTTTCGCATGCGAGAGTTGTTCGGCCAGGTAGGTTTCGGAACAGGAGGTTGGGACACCGACTATCCCAACTCCATTCTCGAGATCCTTCGTGTCGTCATCACCGCAGCCGACGATCACCACCGCGGCATAGTCGGCGGGTCACAGCAGTTGCCGATGCGGTTGTGGACCGACACACCCGCGGACCTGGCGTACTGGCCGGCGGGTACGTCGGTGTCCTCGGTGAACGGCGGCACGACGATGCCTCGCGTCACCGAGATCAGGCGCACCGGGGGCGGCACGACGATCCACGACGACCGAGGAAACATTCGGACGTACGCGGCCGCGGTCGTGACCGCGCAGAGTTGGATGTTGCTCAGCAACATCAGGTGCGACGACGATCTGTTCCCGATCGACCACTGGACCGCCATCGAACGTACCCACTACATGGGGTCGACGAAGGTGTTCGCACTCGTCGATCGGCCGTTCTGGAAAGACAAGGACCCGGTGACCGGGCGTGATTTGGTCAGCATGACGCTGACCGACCGGATGAGCCGCGGCACATACCTTCTCGATCAGGGCGAAGGAAAGCCGGGGCTGATCTGCCTGTCCTACACCTGGTCCGACGACTCGCTCAAACTGCTGGCTCTCGATCCCACCGAACGCATGAACATCATGTTGCGATCGCTCGAGGAGATCTACCCGGGCGTCGACTTCCGCAGCCACATCATCTCGACTCCGGTGACGCTGTCCTGGGAGACCGAGCGCGACTTCATGGGTGCGTTCAAGGCCAACCTGCCGGGGCACTACCGCTATCAGGAAAGACTGTTCACCCACTTCGTGCAGGACGAACTCGAACCCCGACACCGCGGCATCTTCCTTGCCGGCGACGACATCTCGTGGACCGCCGGTTGGGCGGAGGGCGCGATTCACACAGCACTGAACGCGGTATGGGGCGTCGTACATCACCTGGGTGGCATCTCGGCACCGGACAACCCGGGCCCGGGGGACGTCTTCGACACCATCGCGCCGCTTCGACTGGGCGACTAACGCTTCGCTGCAGCCGATCGAGGTGGGCGCTCGTCGAACACGAACAGTGCCAGCGCAACGATCAGCATGACGGCCACCACCCAGATCGCGCGCAGAGCGAACAGCTCCACCGACACCGCGCCGAGTACAGCGCCACCGAGAAATCCGGCGATGACCGTGCCGAACCGCCGAGCCCTGATCCCCGCCTCCCGATCGTGCTCGACCACACGATGAAACGCCGCCATGGCCATGGTGCGGAGGTTGCCGGTCGTCATCGTCGTGTTGAACGGCGAATCCACCAACACCCGAAAGGTCGTCACCTGCACGCCCGCGACATGCGCGAGGACGACCGACACCACCGCATCGGGAACCGTTGCCGGCAGAAACCCGACGATCACCAGAACCAGGATCTCGTAGCAGAGCACGGCCCGCACCGGCCTGCGCACGATCCTCTCGATCGCAGGCAACGCGATGAACTCGGCCGTCATGACACCCAGAACGAACGCCGTCAACGGCGGCAGGAACACCAGCGCCTCCACCCAACGCCCGCCCGCCACGTCCACGCCGAGCAGCACCACGTTGCCGGTCTGGGCACCGGCGAACACACCGCCGCGAGTGACGTAGGTGTACGCATCCAGAAATCCGCCGACTGCCGCCAGCAGCACTCCGAGCCGAACCGACTTCGCGGTGGCGACGGAGATCTGGGGTTCAGGACGAGGGGTGGTCATCGCGAAATCCTGACACAGAGGGGCGCTCTCATGCCGCGAGTAGGGAGAGCAACAATTCCGCTCGCACCCGCGCCGACGTGAGATCCACCCCCAGCAATTCCTCGCATCGTGTGATGCGGTTACGCAAGGTGTGACGATGCACCGACAGGTGGGCAGCGGCGGTTTCCCAGTGCCCGTTGGCCTCCAGGAACGCCCGAAGCGAACCCACCAGATCCGCGGTGTGAGTGCGGTCGTACTCGGCCAGTACGGCGATGGTGACGGCAGCCATGGCACGCAACGACTCCCGAACCGGTTCCGACGCCAGCAGCATCGACCCGGTGAAGTGGACGACCCGATCACCGGGACCGGCCGCCGCGCACGCGAGCCGCGCTTGTCTGAGCGCGGTGGGGGCCTCGGTGATGTGCATGTCGGTGCCGACCCCCGCACACACCGAACGGGGAAGCGAATTCATCAGCTGCGCAACGAAATTCGCGTCGTCTCCGGGTAGCAGCATCTCGGCACCGTCGTCGGTGGACCTGACGAACGTCGGCCGTGCATGGGCGCGGAACTGAGCATCGACGGCATCGGCGATGGAACCCGTCCGCCCCGTCGCGCCGCGGAGAACCACCACGGTGATGCGTGAGTCGTCGTCGGCCGCATCGGCGAGATAGCTCGGTACCTGCGTGTCACCGGGGGACAGGAGATACCCGTCGAGGAGAAGTCCGAGCGCACGCGAGTTGAGGGCCGTCTGCTCGGCGCGCAGCCGCGCAGGCTTTTCCAGTTCGAGGGTTATCAGCGACACCGCATGCCCGAGCAATATCTGCTCGACTCCCGTCACGGGCCCCTTCGTGCGAATCGCGAGAAAGCTCGGCGCACTGGCGGTGATCGGTACCGAGTGCAGGCTCACGGTGCGGCCCGGCTCGCTCACCGACACCGTCGCGGGTGACGACGACGGACGGATACTGTCGGCGATCTCGCGGGCCTGCGCGATCAGATCCGCCGCGTCGACCGGATGGAACGACTCGGTGCGATGTCCGATGAGCGCGACGGAGGTGGACGTGGCGACCGCCAATTCGCGCACGATCGCGTCGACACCGCCGTGCAGTGCGGCGCGGGTGATGCGACTCTGTACCGACGCCGCCCGCAGGACTTCCTCGTACTCCTGCTCGGCGATGCGTGTGGTGACCGCCCGAATGACCGCGGCGAAAGGAGTGTCGTAGGGAACCTCGACGACGGGTAGCCCGACCTCGTCTGCCGCGTCGAGAAGTTCTCGTGGAATCACGCTGTGCGAGAGACCGGTTCCGAATCCGAGGCAGGCAACCCCTGCCGTTCGGAGGGTGCGGACGTACTGCGCGAGTGCGGGGCCGCCGAAGTCGAAGCCGAGACCTGTCGTGAGGATCAGCTCGCCGCCGGACAACCACGGACTCGGATCGGTGAGCTCGGTCGCCTGCGCGAAGGTGATGGCGGCACCGCTGCGTTCGGGCCCGCCGCGATGACTCAGCCGGAGGTCGCGTTGTCTCAACAACCAGGAAATCTGCACACTCACCTGTCGCACTGTAATCGTGCCTGACGAAATGGCGTGCGCTTCTGTACCTGAATGTACGTATCGGCAGTCTCCGGTCGACCCTCGCGGTCGCATACTTGCTGCACAGAGACCAACCCGAAAGGTGCGACCATGGCTTCGATCGAATACCGACTTCCGCAGGAGCGCAGGATCGTCACCGCGTTCCCCGGCCCGAAATCGTCGGCGCTGGCCGAGCGCCGCAAGGCCGTCGTCGGTGCAGGCGTTGCATCGACGCTGCCGGTGTACGTGGCCGACGCGGACGGCGGCGTCGTGGTCGACGTCGACGGCAATTCGTTGATCGACCTCGGTGCCGGTATCGCCGTGACGACCGTGGGTGCGTCGAATCCGGCTGTCGTTGCCGCCGTGCAGGATCAGGTCGCTCACTTCACGCACACCTGCTTCATGGTCGCGCCCTACGAGGGATACATCGCGGTCGCCGAGAAGTTGGCCGAACTCACGCCGGGAGATCACGACAAGCGCACCGTCCTGTTCAACAGTGGTGCCGAGGCCGTCGAGAACGCAGTCAAGATCGCCCGGCACGCCACCGGCCGCTCGGCCGTGGTCGTGTTCGACCACGCGTATCACGGCCGCACGAACCTGACGATGGCTCTGACCTCGAAGTCGATGCCGTACAAGAGTGGATTCGGGCCGTTCGCTCCCGAGGTCTATCGAGTTCCGATGTCGTACCCGTTCCGTGAAGGACTCGGTGCCGACGGATCGGCCGTCACCGGTGCACAGGCCGCCGCCCGTGCGATCTCCATGATCGAAAAGCAGGTCGGCGCAGACAATCTCGCGGCCATCCTGATCGAGCCGATCCAGGGTGAGGGCGGCTTCGTCGTGCCGGCGGACGGCTTCCTGCCTGCGCTGACCGAGTGGGCGCGCAAGCACGATGTCGTGTTCATCGCCGACGAGGTGCAGTCCGGATTCACCCGCACCGGTGCCTGGTTCGCCAGCGAGCACGAGGGGATCGTGCCGGACCTGATCACCATGGCCAAGGGCATCGCGGGCGGTATGCCACTGGCCGCGGTGACGGGCCGGGCCGATCTGATCGACGCCGTGCATCCCGGTGGGCTCGGCGGCACCTACGGAGGCAATCCCGTCGCATGCGCCGCTGCGCTGGCATCGATCGAACAGATGGAGACCCTCGACCTCAACGCCCGCGCTCGCGACATCGAACGCATCGTCGTCGATCGGCTCACGGCGTTGATGCCGGAGGTGGGGATCATGGGTGAGGTTCGAGGCCGTGGGGCCATGCTCGCCGTCGAGCTCGTCGTACCGGGTGGACGTGAGCCGAACCCCGAGGCCACCAAAGCCGTTGCCGCTGCGGCACTCGCGGCAGGCGTGATCGTGTTGACGTGCGGAACCTACGGCAACGTCATCCGCCTGCTTCCGCCGTTGGTGATCTCCGACGAGTTGCTCGACGACGCACTCACGGTCCTCGAGAACGCACTGCGCGACGCTTCGAAGGGACTCTGACATGGCCGTCGAGCAGTTGTTGTCCTCGTTGCCCACCGACCTGTGGCTCGGTGGAAAGCAGACCCCCGCGCAGTCCGGCGCGCGATTCGCCGTCCTGAATCCCGCCACCGGTGAGGAGCTGACCACCGTCGCCGACGCGGGCGCGGCCGACGGCATCGCGGCCCTCGATCTCGCTGCCGCGGCGCAACCGGAGTGGGCGGCGACGCCTGCACGGGAGCGAGCCGAGATTCTGCGGCGCGCCTTCGATCTGCTGCAGGAACGTGCAGCAGATTTCGCTCTGCTGATGACCCTGGAAATGGGAAAGGCGTTGGCGGAGAGTCGCGGTGAAGTGAACTACGGCGGTGAATTCCTGCGCTGGTTCAGCGAGGAAGCGGTCCGGATCGGCGGCCGGTACACCCCTGCGCCCGCCGGTATCGGCCGAATTCTGGTCACCAAGATGCCGGTCGGCCCGGTGCTGGCGATCACTCCGTGGAACTTCCCGCTGGCCATGGGAACTCGCAAGATCGGTCCCGCGCTCGCTGCGGGTTGCACCGTCATCGTCAAGCCGGCCGAGGACACCCCACTGACGATGCTCCTGCTCGGCCAGGTGTTCGCTGACGCCGGATTGCCCAGCGGTGTGTTGTCGGTGCTCCCGGCCTCGGATGCTGCATCGGTCACCGGGCCGTTGATGGACGACCCCAGACTGAGGAAGGTCACGTTCACCGGATCGACCGGAGTGGGAAAGCTGTTGGTGCGCAATGCAGCCGACCGACTGCTCCGGACATCGATGGAGCTCGGCGGCAATGCGCCGTTCATCGTGTTCGAGGACTCGAACATCGATGCCGCGGTCGACGGGGCGATGCTCGCCAAGATGCGTAACGGCGGCGAGGCATGCACTGCAGCAAACCGTCTGTACGTGGCCGAGTCCGTTCGCGAGGAGTTCACCGAGAAGCTGACCGCGAGAATCGCGGCGCTGACGGTCGGCCCCGGTGATCGCGACGGCACCGACATCGGACCACTCATCAACGACAAGCAGCGACGGACGGTGTCGGCACTCGTCGACGATGCCGTTGCCAAGGGCGCCCGCATCCGCACCGGCGGATCGGCACCCGACGGTCCCGGGTTCTTCTTCACACCCACTGTGCTCGACCGCATCCCGGCCGACGCAAACCTGTTGCGCGACGAGATCTTCGGGCCGGTTGCCGCCATCGTCGGATTCGAGACCGAGGACGAGGCCGTCGCCGCGGCCAACGACACCCGATACGGATTGGTGGCCTATTTCTACACCGAGAGCCTCGATCGGGCTCTGCGGGTCTCGGCTGCTCTCGACACCGGCATGGTGGGGGTCAACCGGGGTGCCATCTCCGACGCCGCGGCCCCCTTCGGCGGTGTGAAGGAGTCGGGCTTCGGACGAGAGGGCGGCTCGGAAGGGATCGAGGAATACCTCGAGACCAAGTACATTGCGCTGCAGTAGACGGGCGCCGCAGTAGATCGCAGCGGTGCAGTAGATCGCAGCGGTGCGCTCCACTCCTGAGGCCAGCGCGGTACATGCGCTGCCGGGTGGAGCGCACCGGGCGTGCGGTCAGTAACCTCGGGCGGCTGCAATTCGCCTCTCGGCCAGCCGGTCCGCGGCTGCTCCGAGCAGGATCCCTTCACTGCGTGCCATGGCGAATATGCCGGCGACGGTAGTACGGATCTGTCCGATCGTTGCCATCACCTCGGCCGAATTTCGTCCGCGCAGTTCACCTTCCACCTGAATCAAGCCGCCGGCGTTGGCCACGTAGTCCGGTACCCAGACGATGCCTCGGGCGGCCAGCAGCGATTCGACGTCGGGCGTGAGCAGTTGATTGTTCGCGGCACCGCACACGATGGACGCCGACAGCCGGTCCACCGAGGACGCGTCGAGCGTTGCTCCCATGGCGCACGGGGCGTACACATCGATGTCGGCTCCGATGATGTCGGTTCCGATCGTGACGCCGGGGAAGTCCTGGGCGATCCGTTCGAGGGCGGGTTCGTAGGAGTCGCTCACGAGCACGTCGGCACCCGCTCCGCGCAGGAGCGCCACCAGGTTGTAACCCACCTTGCCTGCGCCTTCGACACCTACTCGTCTGCCGGTCAGATCGTCGGAGCCCCAGGTCGATTCGGCTGCCGCCAGCAGGGAGAGATAGACCCCCAGGGCCGTCTGTGGACCGCTGTCGCCGGTGCCGCCCGCAGTGGTGTTCTTACCGACGACGTAGGCCGTTTCTTCGGCGACGATATCGAGGTCGTCGCTGTTGGTGCCGACGTCGCCTGCCGTGACGTACGTGCCGCCGAGCGATTCGACGAACCGGCCGTAGGCCTCGAGCAATGTCGGGGTCTTGATGACGGTCGGGTCGCCGATGATGACTGCCTTCCCGCCGCCCAGATCCACCCCTGCGACAGCCGCCTTGTAGGTCATCCCGCGGGAGAGTCTCAATACGTCGGTCACGGCGTCCTGCTCGGTTGCGTAGGGGTAGAAGCGAGTTCCGCCGAGTGCCGGTCCCAGCACGGTCGAGTGAATCGCGACGATCGCGCGCAGACCGGTGTCTCGATCGTGGCAGAACACCACGCGCTCGTGCGCGGAGTCGGATGGCATGTCGGGCCGGTCGAAGACACCGGGTGCGGCCGGTGCCGAAGCCGAATTCGCGGTCTGGGCAACAGAAGAGCGATGTCGAGTGGGTGTGACGGCAGAGTGGTCGGCAACGACGGACACAGTCGGTCTCTTTCGGTCAGGGGATGGGAGCAGATGCAGCGGCTACCCGGATGTCTTGTCCGTCACAGGGTGTCGTGCACGACGCAGACCGGTCAACCGGCATCGCTCGGACCGTGCAGATTGCGTGATGCGGTCGGTATCGGCCCGGCGGGGATGGTCGGGGTGCTCAGCGGCGGCCGTCGTCGGCGAGCTGTTCGAGCAACGGCTTGGTTCGGTACTGAATCAGCTCGGACATGGCAATCGACATGTTCGTCCGCTCGACGCCAGGAATGTCGAGGATCAGGCCGGCTATGCGGTACAGGTCGTCGGCGTCGACCGCCGCAATGCGGATGTGCATGTCCGCGGCACCGGACAGGCCGAACACCTCGAGTACCTCGGGGATCGTGCGGAGGTGCTCGGTGACCGCTGCCAACGTGTGCTGATTGACCTGAGCGGTCACGAAGGCCTGCAACGGACGTCCCAGCGACTTCGGCGGAATACGGTGATCGATGGGGGTGAGAGACCCCTTGTCGTCCCACCGCCCGAGGCGTGCCTGGACGGTGTTGCGGGACAGGCCCAACGTGGTGGCGAGTTCGACGCCGGTGGCTCGAGGCTTGGCGCAGAGGGCGAGGAGGAGTCGGGCGTCGGTCTTGTCGAGATCGGTCATTGCGCACTTCCTGTAGCTCGGTCGTTACCCGATATTGTGCACACTGCGTAATTCTGAAGTCATCACTTGTGCACGCTGGGTGTCGGTGGTGTCCTTGTGAAGGACATCACATCACGACGGAGAGTGCCACGGACATGAACACCACCTCGCTGATACAGCTGATCAAGGAATCCGGAACGGTGGTCCGCAACGAGACGTATTCCCCTCTGGTCGCGGACATCGACACGGCTGCGATGAAGGAGATCTATCGCGATCTCGTGGTCGTCCGGCGCATCGACGCCGAGGCCACCGCGCTGCAGCGGCAAGGCGAGTTGGGGCTGTGGGCTCCGTTGCTCGGACAGGAAGCGGCACAGGTCGGCTCGGCCCGCGCGCTCGACTCCGAGGACTTCGTGTTCGCCAGCTACCGCGAGCACGGGGTCGCCTACTGCCGCGGAGTCGATCCCACTCGCATGCTCCGCTTCTGGCGCGGATCGACCCTGTCGGGATGGGATCCGTACGAATATCGAATGACGACTCCGGCGATCATCGTCGGCTCGCAGGGTCTGCACGCGACCGGATACGCAATCGGCATGCAGCTCGAGGGTGCCGACGGTGCTGCCATCACTTACTTCGGAGACGGAGCAACCAGTCAGGGCGATATCTCGGAGGCTCTCGGTTTCGCCGCCAGTTTCCATGCGCCGGTGGTGTTCTTCTGCCAGAACAACCAGTGGGCGATCTCCGAACCGGTGACCGTGCAGACCAAGTCGACGATCGCGGCACGCGGTGAGGGATTCGGCATCCCGTCGGTACGAGTCGACGGAAACGACGTGCTCGCTGTGCTGGCCGTGACCAGAGCGGCGCTCGCCCGAGCCCGTGAGGGCAGCGGCCCGACGCTCATCGAGGCCGTCACCTACCGAATGGGGCCGCACACCACGTCCGACGATCCGACGAGATATCGATCCGGGGCCATGGACGACGAGTGGCGTGCCAAGGATCCGATCGACCGAATCGAGAAGCTGCTCAGACGAATCGGCGTGTTCGACGACGAGTTCGTGGCTTCGGTCCAGCGGACGGCGGACGACGTCGCCGCCGATTTGCGACGTGGATGCCTCGAGACCGTCGAACCCGAGGCGATGACGGTATTCGACAACGTCTACGCCGACCCGCATTCTCTGCTGGACGACGAGCGGGCCCAATTCGCCTCCTACCAAGCTGGATTCGAAGGAGTCACGTCATGACCACCCTGGAACGGCCCACCAGCCTGCCGCTGGGCAAAGCCATCAATGCCGGCCTGCGTCGCGCGATGGAGAACGATCCCAAGGTGTTGCTGATGGGTGAGGACATCGGCAAGCTCGGTGGCGTCTTCCGCATCACCGACGGCCTGCAGAAGGACTTCGGGCCCGGCCGAGTACTGGACATGCCGCTGGCCGAATCGGGCATCATCGGTACCGCTGTGGGCCTGGCGATGCGCGGATTCCGTCCCGTGTGCGAGATCCAGTTCGACGGCTTCATCTACCCGGCGTTCGATCAGATCGTGTCGCAGGTAGCCAAACTGCACTATCGCACGAGCGGAAATGTCAAGATCCCGATGACCATCCGCGTGCCCTACGGCGGCGGAATCGGTGCAGTGGAACATCATTCGGAATCGCCGGAGGGCTACTTCGCCCAGACCGCCGGACTGCGCGTGGTGACCTGCAGCAACGCCGCCGACGGCTACTCGATGATCCAGCAGGCCATCGCCAGTGATGATCCCGTGCTGTTCTTCGAACCCAAACGTCGATACTGGGAGAAGAGTGCGATCGACCTCGGTGCCGACGATCTCGACACCGCCTTCCCGCTGCATCGGGCGCGGGTGGTCACCGAGGGCACCGACATCACACTGGTGGCCTACGGACCGTTGGTGTCCACTGCCCGTAAGGCAGCCGAAGTTGCTGCACACGAGGGTATCTCGATCGAGGTCATCGATCTGCGGTCGCTCTCGCCGATCGACTTCGAGACCGTCGAAGCGTCGGTGCGCAAGACCGGACGGCTCGTCGTCACACACGAGGCCCCGGTTTTCATGGGACTCGGCTCGGAGATAGCCGCCCGCATCTCCGAGCGGTGCTTCTACAACCTCGAAGCGCCGGTGCTGCGGGTCGGTGGATTCGGAACGCCGTACCCGGCGTCGAAGCTCGAGAAGTTCTATCTTCCCGACGTCGACCGGATCCTCGACGCAGTGGACCGCTGCCGTTCCCATTGAGCTGCCGTTCGCGCTGAGCTGCCGTTTCGCCCGATCTCACATTCTCCGCCGATACCGACCGAACAGGATTCGACGATGTCCACCATCAAGAGTTTTCCGCTACCCGACCTGGGGGAGGGCCTCACCGAGGCCGACCTGTTGACCTGGCTCGTCGCGGTCGGTGACACCATCGAACTCAACCAGAACATCGCCGAGGTCGAGACGGCCAAGGCTGCGGTCGAGTTGCCTTCCCCGTTCGCCGGGGTCGTTGCTGCCCTGCATGTTTCCGAGGGCGACACGGTGGAGGTCGGAGTGCCGATCATCGACATCAGAGTCGGCGGTGAGGACGAACCGGTTGCTTCCGATCCGGAGCAGTCCGTTTCCCCGATTCAGAACACCTCTTCCGGGGAGGACGAGGACGAGCGCGTTCCGGTGCTCGTGGGTTACGGCGTCGCGAAGGAAGGCTCCAGCCGACGCGGTGGCCGCGTCGACTCACCCGCGGCGTCCGCGGCGAACGTCCAGAACGGAAAGCCGCTTGCGGCCCCACCGGTACGAAAGATGGCCAAGGACAACGGCGTCGATCTCAACGAGCTTCCCGCGAGTGGCTCTCACGGCGACGTCACCCGTCAGGACGTGGAGTCGTACCTGCAGAGTGACACCGATGTGCAGCAGTCGGTATCCGGGCGGACCGGTCGGGAGGAGCGCACTCCGATCAAGGGTGTACGCAAGCACACCGCCGAGGCCATGGTGCGAAGTGCATTCACTGCACCTCACGTCACCGAATTCGTGACCGTCGACGTGACCGAGATGCTCGAACTCCTCGAGTCGCTGCGGTCCTCCACACATTTCCGGGACGTGCGTCTGACGCCGTTGGCTCTGGTGTCCAAAGCCGTTCTCGTTGCCCTGAAATCGAATCCGTCGCTGAACTCGAGCTGGGACGAGGCTGCGCAGGAAATCGTGACCAAGTACTACGTCAACCTCGGCATCGCGGCGGCGACACCCCGCGGATTGATGGTGCCCAACATCAAGAACGCACACGAGCTCTCTCTGGTGGACATCGCGCGTGCCCTGGCCGACCTGACGCGTATCGCGAAGGAGGGCAAGAGCAGTCCGGCCGATCTGGCCGACGGCACCATCACCATCACCAACGTGGGGGTGTTCGGAGTCGACGCAGGCACGCCGATCCTCAACCCCGGCGAGGCGGCCATCCTGTGCTTCGGGTCCATCCGTCGCACGCCGTGGGAACACAACGGCGAGATCGCTTTACGGTCGGTGACGACACTGTCGCTCTCGTTCGATCATCGACTGGTCGACGGCCAACAAGGGTCGGAATTCCTCGCCCTCGTCGGTCGTTTGCTGACTCACCCGATCGATCTGATCGCGCTCGGCTGACCGCGGCGGCGCGGTGTGAATGCCGCCGGGGTTCAGTGCACCGGCTGCGCCGACACGGCCTCGTCTCGATCACTGCTTGCCTGTGCTCGGATGAAGAACGACGCAGCCACCGCGACCAGTGACACCGCCCCACCGCACAGGAATGCGGTGTGGATGCCTGCCTCGGAACCACCCACCTGCGTTGCCCCGTCGGAGATTCGGGCCGCTGCGGTGTTCGACATGACGGTGACGAACAACGCGGTTCCTGCGGCTCCGGCCAGTTGCTGCACGGTGTTGAAGATTGCGCTGCCGTGGGAGTACAGGCGGGTGGGAAGGGATCCGAGCGAGGAGGTCATCAGCGGAGTCATGATGAGCGCGAGCCCCGCCGAGAGCAGCATGTGGATACCGACGACCAGCGGTAGTGCCGACTGTGCGTCCAGCACCGTCATCGACCACAACGCGGCGCTCACCACCATGGCTCCGGGAATGACCAGCGGGCGCGGCCCGATTCTGTCGAAGATGCGGCCGACGAAGGGGGCGAGCAGACCCATCAGCAATCCGCCGGGCAGGAGCATCAGGCCGGTTGCGAGGGTGTCGAGTCCGCGCACGTTCTGCAGATACATCGGCAGGAGGATCAGGGCACCGAACAGGGCCATCATCGAGATCGCGATCATGCCGAGTCCGATGCTGAAAGTGGGGGTGCGGAACGGACGCATGTCCAGCAGCGCGCCGCCGCGTTCCTGGCGGGCGATCTGCCGCAGCACGAAGACGACGAGTGCGATCACTCCCACCACCAACGGCAACCAGACCGGTACGACGGACTCCTCGGCGGAATGACCGAGGCTGCTCAGGCCGTAGACGATGCCGCCGAACGCCAAGGCGGACAACACGACCGACGTGGGATCGAACGAGGGCCGTCCCGTCTCGGTCACGTTCTTCACCAGTGTGGTTCCGATGCCGAACGCGACGAGCGCGATGGGAAGCACCAGCCAGAACATCCAACGCCAATTCAGCGAGTCGAGAATGACTCCGGAGATGGTGGGGCCGACGGCAGGCGCGACGGCGATGACGATGGAGATCACACCCATCATCGCGCCGCGCTTGTGGGCCGGGACGACGGTGAGCACCGTGGTCATGAGCAGCGGCAACATGATCGCCGTCCCGCTGGCCTGCGTGATGCGGCCGAGCAGAAGTAGCTCGAAACCGGGTGCCGAGGCCGCGAGCAGGGTGCCGACGGTGAACAGGGTCATCGCTGTCACGAACACCTGACGCAGTGTGAAGCGTTGGAACAGGTAGCCGGTGACGGGAATGACCACCGCCATGGTCAGTAGGAATCCGGTGGTGAGCCACTGGGCCGTCGTTGCCGTGATCTCGAGGTCGACCATCAGGGTCGGGAGCGCCACGCTCATGATCGTCTCGTTGAGGATCATGACGAAGGCCGCGATGACCAATATGCCGATCAGTAGCTTGCTGCCCGGCGCGAGTTGCTCGTCGGGGGTGCGGTCGGTCTCGGGTGAACTCATGTGTCGACAAACTTTCGCGTATGGGATCGAAGCGTGCAATCGTATGTAGATAGCTTCAATCATTATGACAGTGACTGTCAACTTGACGATTGCTGGTAAGTTGACAGCGAATGACGACCGCAGCCGACGGATGGACGAGGATGAGCGAACGAGTGCCGGACCTGCGAGAGCGACGTCGCCGAGACACTCGGCTCGAGATCACTCGCGCCGCACTCGAGCTGTTCGAGAAGCAGGGCTGCGCCGCGACCACGGTGGACGAGATCGCGCGCCGAGCGGGGGTGTCACCGAGTACGTTCTTTCGCAGCTTCGCCTCGAAGGAGGAGTCCGTTCTCGGCATCGACCCTGACTTCGAGGTCGACTTCGACCAGTGGCTCGCTGCCACCGCGCCCGAGCACATCACGCTGCCTGAAATCGAAGCGTTGTACGAGCAGTCCGTCGAGCGACTGTCGACAGCGCCCGAGGAGGAGCGCGACCGACTCCTACGCACTCGGCGACTGATCGGTATCGACGCGCATCTGCGGGCCGCAGCCTTCGCGGCCGACGCGATGACACTGTGCCGCGTCACCGATGCGGTGACCGAGCGTCTCGGTGACCACGAATCACGTTCGTATGCACGACTGTTGGTCGAAGGTGCCGGTATGGCCCTGCGCATCGCCTTCGACGACTGGGCGGTACGGATCGACGGCGGGCAGGATGCAGACCTGCTGGACATCTATCGGACGACAGTGCGCGATCTGCGACGCGTCGTCGCCGGCTGAGGTCTCACGTCGTGAGTGGAACTTCGTAGCCCAGGTCGAGTTTCCGCGCACGTGGCGCGCAGCGCCTCTAGCCGAGGCGGCGGGGCGACAGATCCGCTTCGAGAAGGCCGCGCTCGGCCACGTCGGCCGGAACCGGTTCTCCGCGAACGACAGCCGCGCCCACCCGGGCCAGCGCCGCGCACGTCTGGATTCCGTAGCCGCCCTGCCCGGCGCACCAGAAGAAGCCCTCGAGCTCGGGGTCGAACCCGACCACCGGGGTGCGATCGGGAACGAAGCTGCGCAGTCCGGCCCACGACGAACGAACGTGTCGCGCAGTCAGGGTGGTCACCTCGGCGATGTCGTCGAACGCCCGCGCGATCTCCAGCTCGTCCGGACGGGCATCGCTCGGTTCGACCGCCGTCTCGTCGGCCGGCGAGCACAACAGCTGTGCGCCTTCGGGTTTGATGTAGAACTTCTCGTCGATGTCGCTCAGTGTCGCCAGGTTCTTTGTGTCCAGATCGTCGGGTGCGGAAACCATGAAGACCGACCTGCGCTTGGGAACCAAGCCGATGTGGCGGGCCCCCGCCATCGCGCCGACGACATCCGCCCAGGCCCCTGCCGCATTCACGACCAGTGGAGCCCGATGAGTCGTCCCGTCCGAGGTGCGCACGTGCCACAGATCGTTCACGCGCTCGAGCTCGGTCACCGAAGCCTTGGTGTGGATCCGACCGCCCCGCTGTCGCAGCCCTCCGACGAAGCCCTGATGCAGAGCATGGACGTCGACCTCCATCGAACGCGGTTCGTACAGAGCGCAATCGATCAGCTCGGGCCGTAGCGGTGGGAAGAATGTGCATGCGTCGGTGGGGGAGATCAGCTGCGCGTCGGGAGTGAGGCGACTGACGTCGGTGTACATCGCTTCGAGGGCATCGCCGCGTCCCGTGGCCGCGAATTGCAACAGTGGACGCGGAGTGAGCAAATCCGACCGGAAGCAGTCGGGTGGGTTCACCAGAAAGTCTCGGCTGGCGGTGGTCAAGGCGCGAATCGTGGTGTTGCCGTACGTCTCCAGAAACAGAGCCGCGGATCGACCGGTGGTGTGGAACGCCAACGTGGACTCACGCTCGAGCAGCGTGACACGGCGGTCGCCGGCGAGTTCGTATGCGAGTGAGACACCGCCGATGCCGCCGCCGATGACAACGACGTCCGAGAGGGCGGGCTGTTCGGTGGCGCTCATGGATGTCTCCTGTTCGGCTTCGGCGTGAACCACTGCGCTCCGGGGCCGACTGCTTCGTCGAAGATCAGCCACGTCCGCGTCGAGAGTATCCCGTCCAGCCCTTGCAACTTGTCGAGTACCAGGTGTCGCAATGCGGAGTTGTCCGGAGCGCGCACGAGGACCAAGGCGTCGAAGTCGCCGCCCATCAGGCTGACGTGTTCGACGAAGGGGAACGTGCTGAGGTCGTCGGCGACAGCCCGCCAGGAATCTTGCCGAATCGACAGTGCGACATACGCGGATGCGCCGAATCCGGCTTTCTCGTACGCGATACGGGCGGTGAAACCCTCGATCACACCTTCGTCGACGAGTCGGTCGACGCGAACGTAGGCATGTGCGCGGGAAATGTGGGTGGCCTCGGCGAGGGCCCTCATGGACATGCGCCCGTCTCGGCTCAGTTCGGTGACGATCCGTCGGTCGACGTCGTCGAGTTCGTATTCGGTCTCGCTCGGTGCCATACGTCCACTCCAGACCGATCGCGATGGAAGCTCGTGGACGAATAGTCACACAGCGAGCTTCGGTATGCCATCGGTCTGCAATCCGGTTCCTGATTTGATACTCGGTCCATTTCGACACAGTCTGTGTAGAACGCACCGACGACGAACCAGCGCAGGAGGGGACCCCATGGCCATGACCGACACGCTCGAGCACGTCACGACCTCGGTCGCACGACGCGTTCGCGAGGGACACGAGGCGGACTTCGTCGAATGGACCGACCGGGGCATCGACCTGGTGCGAACCTTCCCGGGCTTTCTCGGCGGAGGCTGGCTGCGCAGCTCGGCCGAAACCAGTGACTATCACGTGGTGTATCGATTCGAGACGCACGACCATCTCGAGGCGTGGTTGCGTTCGGAGGCGAGGCGCGATTGGCTCGGCCGTGGCCGACCGATAGCGGACGACGTTGTGACACATCGGCTTTCCGGCGTGGAGGGATGGTTCGAGCCACAGTCGAACCTGACCGACGCCGTGCGCGTCGTGGGCGGTCCGCCGCCGCGGTGGAAGCAGGCCGTGTCCATCGGTGTTGCGTTCTATGCCGTCAGCCTGTTGGTGAACCTCGTGATCACTCCACATCTGACCCACCTGAACGTGGCCCTGCGGACTGCGGTCGTAGTGATGATGTGCACTCCGCTGATGGTGTACGTGGTGATGCCGTTCGTCACCGCACGACTGCGAAAGTGGCTCGTACCGCGCGGTTGACGGCCACGGCCCTGCTCGTTGCGAGCCGAGCGGTACCCTCTGCGTCATGCGAATCGGACAGACCGCCCCGGATTTCGAGCTGCCCGATCATTCCGGTGAACGTCGTGCGCTCACCGAGCTCACGGCGTCGGGGCCGGTGGTCCTGTTCTTCTATCCGGCTGCGAACAGTCCGATCTGCACGGCTGAGGCGTGCCATTTTCGGGATCTGGGAGCGGAGTTTGGCAGGTTCGGTGCGCAGCGAGTGGGGATCAGCACCGATACCCGAGACAAGAACCAACATTTTGCGCTGCAGAGGTCGTTCGACTTCCCGTTGCTCTCGGATTCCGACGGTGCGGTGGCCGAACAGTTCGGAGTGCGGCGCGGCGGGTGGTTCGCCCGTAGGCGTCGACTTCGGGATTTCGAGCGCGGCCACTCGAACGTGGCTCGTCGCAGTTATCTACGGCAGTTGTTGTCCGTGAAGCGGACGACGTTCGTGATCGATCGGCACCGTACGGTGCGGATGGTGGTGCAGAGCGAGCGCGGTCACGTACACGCGACCAAGGCGCTGGAGTACCTGCGGTATCTGTCGTGAGTGTCAGTCGTTGGCACCGCTGAAAAGGGCCGTGTAGACGGCGGGCTTGGTCGCTTCGGCCGAGGCATCGGTCGATGCGTCGTCGGGATGGCTGAAGAGCGCCTCGTTCTTGTCTTTGTGTTCCATTCCCCGAGCATGCACCTCATCGGTCGCAATAGCCACTTGCCGCGCGGAACGACCGCGCTCGGCCGGTCGCGTTCGGTGGAATACTGCCCGGGTGTCCGATGAAACGTTGTTCGAAGCTCTGCGGCGTGAGCCCGATGCCGAGGCACCCAATCTGCATGCGGTCGACGCGGCAGATCGTCTGCTGCTCGATACCGTCGACGAACTGGGGGTCGACCGCACGGCACCGATCGCAGTGATCGGTGATCGCTACGGCGCTCTGACTCTGGGTGCGGCGGCCCTGGGGTTCACCGACGTGCGAGTGCACCAGGACGCTGTTACCGGCGTACGCGCTCTGGAGCTGAACGCGGCGCGTGTGTCGATGGTCGGCACGTACACCCACCACGGGCTGGGTGCAGAACTGCTCGACGGCGTCGGCACCGTGTTGATGCAGTTGCCGCGAGGTCTGGCCGAGCTCACCGAGATCGCCGAGCACATCGCGGCGCATGCTCTCCAGAATGTCGTCGTCCTGGCCGGCGGCCGAGACAAACACATGACTCCTGCGATGAACGACATCCTCGGGCGGTCGTTCGAGACCGTCACGGCGGGTCGGGGACGGCAGAAGGCGCGGGTACTGACCGCGACCGGGGCAGTGGCGTCGGAGATGACGTATCCGGTCGACAAGCGAATCGACGACCTCGGCCTGACGGTCGTGGCTCACGGCGCGGTCTTCGCCGGGGCGGGCCTCGATATCGGGACGAGGTTCCTACTGGGGTTCGTGCCGAAGATGGCACCTCGCGCAACCAACGCCGTCGATCTGGGGTGCGGCAGTGGAATCCTGGCGACCGAATTGGCTCGAACCAGGCCCGGGCTCGAGGTGATCGCAACGGACCGATCGGCCGCGGCCATTGCGTCGGCCGCTGCCACCGCCGAGGCGAACGGGACGACGGTCTCGGTGGTGGCCGACGACGCGATGTCGACGTTCGAGTCCCGGTCGGTGGATCTGATCGTCTGCAACCCGCCGTTCCACGAGGGCGCTGCAGTACACACAGGCGGTGCAGGCAAGTTGTTCGAGGCCGCCGGACGCGTGCTGCGGCCGGGCGGACAGCTGTGGACGGTGTTCAACACGCACCTGAACTATCGTCGGGCTCTCGCCGACGCCGTCGGGCCCACCGATCCGATGGGACGCAACACCAAGTTCACCGTCACTCGCTCGGTGCGCCCGAGCGAGTAACGGTGAAGACCAGATGCGAGAGCGTCAGGTGACGGGGCCGCCGTCTTCCGGGGTGCCGTCGATCTGGCCCCTGTCGCGCCCACGATCCTCGACGAGAGTCCCTTCGACGATCTCGGCCTGACGCTGGCCTTCCGCGTAATCGATGTCGGGATCCTCGTCGGACTCCTCGATGACGTGGTCGACCAGTTCTTCGGTCAGTTCGTCGTCCGGGGTCTCGGTGATCGGGCGGTCGAGATCCTCCTCGACGGCGATGTCGGGTTCTTCTTCGCTGAGCTTGAGGTCGAGGCTCTCACCCTCGGCTGCTTCACGGGCGGTGGTGCCGAAGCTGTTGGCTTCGCTCCAGTGGTCCGGGGGATCGACCACGGTG
The DNA here is from genome assembly GCF_040702225.1 of Rhodococcus sp. NPDC080181. Lineage (NCBI taxonomy): Bacteria > Bacillati > Actinomycetota > Actinomycetes > Mycobacteriales > Nocardiaceae > Rhodococcus > Rhodococcus sp. NPDC080181. Next base: position 1,253 of record NZ_JBFBKN010000025.1, on the reverse strand, counting down.
TCGCCGTCGTCGTTGCGCACCTCGTCGGAGTCGAGGCTTTCGCTTTGGTCCAAGGTCTGGTCGGGTCCGTCTTCGATTGCCATTTCCTCATAGTGCCCGTTTCGATTCGGTGTCACACACGCGGTCGTGGCTGCCTGTCGAGGGGCGACCCGGTAGAGTCCGTTTTGTCCGACGTAGAGGTTCTCGTCACGGGAACTTTTGTCCGGATGTCGAACGTTCTACTGATGACCGACGGGGAGATCCCCGGTGGGGATCAGAACTTACGAAGGGAAGAGACACGGTGCGCACCTCCAGCAACCCGGTGTTCCGCAACCTGCCCAAGCAGCAGGGCGGCGGATACGCCACATTCGGATCTGCGACGGCTGGAGCCTCGCAGGCCGCAACGTTCGGCCAGCATCCCGGAACGCAGGCCGACCCGTACACCACGCAGCCCGCTCAGCGGGCCATGACGATCGACGACGTGGTCACCAAGACCGGCATCACCCTCGGTGTGCTCAGCGTCACGGCGATCATCTCGTACTTCCTGGTCTCGGGTAATCCGGGCTTGGCCATCCCCTTCGTGATCGGCGGCGGCCTCATCGGCTTTGGCTTGGTCATGTTCGCGACGTTCGGTCGCAAGATGGACAACAAGGCAATCGTGCTGGCCTACGCCGCGGCGGAAGGTGTGTTCCTCGGCGCGCTGTCGCTGATGTTCACCGACGTCTCGTTCGGCGGAGTCGGCGGATCGGCACTGATCGGCCAGGCCATCCTCGGCACGTTCGGCGTGTTCTTCGGCATGCTGATCGTCTACAAGACCGGTGCAATTCGCGTCACGCCGCGTCTGACTCGCATGATCGTCGGTGCCCTCATCGGTGTCGTCGTGCTCATGCTCGGCAACCTCGTCGCCAGCTTCTTCATGGACGGTGGATTCGGGTTGCGTGACGGCGGACCCATCGCCATCATCTTCAGCCTTGTCTGCATCGGCATTGCGGCGTTCAGCTTCCTGCTGGACTTCGACCAGGCCGATCAGCTGATCCGCGCACAGGCTCCGGAGAAGGCAGCCTGGGGCGTCGCGCTCGGCCTGACCATCACGTTGGTCTGGCTGTACGTCGAAATCCTGCGTCTGCTGAGCTACTTCCAGAACGACTAGTACTCACGCGAAAAGCCCCGCCCTCCGATTGGCGGATTCTAGGGGTCCTCGCAACACCTGATGGTCAGATGCCTGTCAGTAGATCACGTAAACGCTCGGCTGGAGTTTTCCAGCCGAGCGTTTT
>NZ_JBFBKN010000024.1:0-61326 GCF_040702225.1 Rhodococcus sp. NPDC080181 | reverse complement strand
TCCCTGAATAACGCGCTAGACTATCCAAAAGGCACGAATTGCCGCGTCACAGGGCCTGTTTGCAGGTTCTGAATAAACTGTGGGGACTATCATGCGAGACAAATCAGAACAGGATCTGCGGTCGTGAACAGTGACAGTTCCGGGTTGCCGAGCGACATCGGCACCGACCAGACCGCACGTCTTGGCGAACCTGTGGCGTCGAACTCCAATCGTTGGGGACGGGCCGGGGAAGAGACACCTGGAGGCGTTGCGATCCTGGAAGACGGGTCGATCAATACCGAGCGGTTCTCGGAGGGGCCAGACACCGAACTGGAAGTGTCATGGTGGAACAAGCGGATGCTGTGGCAGGTGCGGCGTGAGCCAACCGGACATCGTGTCGTGGTTGCTCGTGTGGTGGAGAACATCTGGCGTGTCCACATCATGGTCGCAGGAGCGATCACCGTGCTCGCCGTGTTCGGCATGGTGATCATCGGAGGCCTGCCGCTGCTCTACGCTGCTGTGCTCGGTGTCGTGATGGCTTTGATCGGCTACGGGGCGCTGGCGTGGGAACGTCGCGCCGGCGACGAGAATGCCGGGATCGAGGAGATCATCGAGATGGACTCGGTGATGTGGGTCGGGGTGAGAAACAAGGTTCGTTCGGAGTACATCGCGTTCACCGAGGAAGGTCAAAAGCGCAGTTACAAGGAGGCGGTTGCTCACGCACGCACTCTGTACGAACGCAAATACGCCGACCCAGCGACTGGCAAGGTCGGCAAGACCTACGCCGCCGACGGCAAAGTCCTTCCGGTGAAGAAGTTCGTGGTGCCGAAGCAGATCACCGACGAATTCCTTGACAAGAGAACGCGTCTCGGACCTGACACGGTCGTAGACAAGATCAAGGGTCATCTGGTGCCCGCCCGTTTGGAGGGACACCGGAGGACCTTGCTGACGAGATACCGGCGCGAGCCCAAGCTCGTCGAAGCCATGGGGCGCGGCGTCCTGCGTTGCGAGTGCGCTGCGTGCGTGGTGCAGGCCGAACTGGGCATTGTTCCCGAACGGTCGGGGGCCGAAGCATCGCGGCGTCGAGCCGCGGCGGCGGCGGCGGCGAAGCAGGCCGACGCGCGCCCTGCCGATCCGGCCACGCGATTGGATCAGCTACGTCAGGCGGCCGGACATCTGCGCGGGACGGATCGTCAGAGCTCCGAGCCTGGAGTGAGCGCGGACGTCGCCAGGGCGCGCGAGGCGCTGGCGAAGACGGAAGAGACTTCTCGTAGACGCGAGCAGGATGAAGCCGCGCAGGAAGAGAAAGGGCTCGAGCGCGAGCGACGGGACGCTTCACGCGCTCGAGTATCAGGGCGGGCCAAGGAGACCACGGGGCAGAACGAGGGTGGAATCGCCGACCGTCCGATCAAAAAGAAGAAGGGCAAGGCCGCAGTCCTCACGGTGGCGGGGGTGGTCAGCGTGATCGTTGTGGCACTGGTGGCGGCCATCGTGCTGTCAGGCCGGTCGGATGAGACAGAGGTACCGACGATTTTGTTGCCCGAATCGTCGAGGCCCTCATCTGCTCCGACTACGACCCAACCGTCCCCGTCGACACCGGCGGCACTACCGACAAACGGCGAGGTGGTCGGCGTTGCGGTTCCGGCCGGGCCCGAGGACCCCGGTAGCCAGAAGGGCGGCGCAGCGGTGATCGCTGCGTACGACTACGCGTACTACGTCAAGCGTTCCGGCGCGGAGGCTGTCGCGATGTATGCGCCCGGCGCTCGCCCCGACGCTGGATTGGCACAGAACGCGATCGACGCCAACCCCGAAGGGACGCGCTATCAGCTCGCGATCACCCCGGTCGTCGTCGGCAAGGAATACGACGTCGTGTTGAAGGTCATGTGGCCGGGCTTACCGGAGACAGAAGCCCGCCAGAAATTCTTCACGACATATTCGGATGGAAAGTACTTTCTTTTGCGCCAGGCCTCCTGAAGGCCCTCGGAGCTGCGGCGATACAGTTTCCGACGTAACTCTCCAGAAGCATATAAAGTTTGTCCTTATGCTATTCTCGACCTCGGGTCTGGGTGCGCAACCGCGTACCGAAACGTAGTGGTATTGCCGGGGTTGGTTGATCTCGGCGTTCAGCGGGAGGAAACAGAAGATGAACGAAGCCGGAAACTCCGAGGCGCGGCCGAACCGCCACGCTCGGCGAGCTGCTGGCCAACGGGGGATGCACCGATTGAGTGCACCGCCTCGTCGAACCACTCTCGGTCTGGTCGGATTCGGAACGGCGTTAGCTGTCATGGCTGGCGGCGCAGGCACCGCCGGTGCAGACCCAATGTTCAACCCGGTTCCGCCGAGCGCGAGCAACCCGATGCCAGGAACCTCGAACCCCACGCCGCCGCCCACTGCTGATGTCGGTCCGGGAGCGATCGCGGATCCGCCGAGTGAGTCCGGATGGCGTCCGAACCCGTACTCGAACAACAAGCCCACCTATGTTCCGATCCAGAACTGGGCACCGGCACCCCAGCCCACATTCATTGGACCGGTTCAACTTCCGCCTCCGCCGCCCATGATCATGCCCGAACCCGGCATGGTGCGAGTCGGTAAATACCAGGAGGAAAAGCCTCCGTGGATGACCATGGCCGAGATGAACTCGATCAACCGCTGGGCGGCCTACACCGAGTCTCGAGTGGCACAGTTCTGGCTCAGTCAGGGCTTCTCCGCAGAAGAGGCGGATCGCCGGGCCGCGTCGATGACCGTCGGTGGAATCATCGGCGGAGGAGTCGGCGGCGCTGCAGGCTTCGCTGTCGGCGTGGTCCCTGGAGCGCTTGTCGGGGCAGGCGTCGGCGCTCTCGGCGGCCTGGCAGCAGGTGCGGGCACCGCGGCTGCATTGGGTCTTCCGCTCAACGCGTTGTTCCCGGTAGCGGGTACAGGTCTTTACGGCTCATTCATTGGCGTCGGCGCTCTCGCGGGAGCCGGAATCGGCACCGCAGTAGGAGCATTGGCGGGCGGTGTAGCAGGTGGTCTTCTCGTCGGAGTTCCCGCTGCAGCTGCGGGTGTGGGCCTGGGTTCGTTGTTCGGCGGCGGAGACCCGAATGTCCCGATCGATCAGCCTTGGACCTATCGCGACGGGCAGGGTGTCATCACGCCCAAGGCAAACGCCCTCGAATTCGATTGGGATGCAACGAAGTCGAATATGCTTCCGGGCGGCTGGGTTCTGCCGGAAGAGGCACACGTCAATGTCCAGATCAAGGACGACAACACCTACGTTCTCAAGCTCGGCGAAGAGCGGTGGCTCGGCGCAACCGAGGAACAGCGTGACCAGTTCTTCTACGGCGAGATGGACAAGACGCTGCCGGGTGCCGGCGACGTGGTCAAGGACTTCCTCGAAAACGAGAACGGGCCGGTCCAGAACGGCCTTCGAGCGGTGTTCGGTCAAATTGCCGGGGGTGACCCCGCGACCGCGCAGTACAACCCCGATGGCGACATCGCAGATCAGTCGGTGCGTGCCGAACGGACTCCATATCCGACCAGCTCGACACCCGATCCCTGGGATGAGCCGAACCGCGAGGGCGTGGACCAGCAGAACGAGATCAACCGAGTTGGCGAGCCGCTGCCGGGGCTCGGCGTAGCGCCGACAGTCGTTGCGGCACAGTTGACTCCCGAGATCGCCACCGTACCGGCATCGAAGGCCGTGAGCGCACCGGTTTCCGTGCTGCCACAGCCGGCACAGGCGGCACTGGACACGGCCCCCGAGCCCGTCCGTCAGGCAGTCAACGATGCACAGGCTGCACTCGGCGATCTGATTCCGGGAATCCTCGGCGCCTGAGCACCAACCCCGCACCAGCAGGACAGCCCCGCAGCGCGATCGCTGCGGGGCTGTCCTGCTTCGACAGGGCGAACACGAGAAAGACGAGATGACATGACCGCACGTACTGCCGAACGCACACAGTTCCTGTCGAGCCTTCTGAGCTGTGCAATCGAGAGCGGCCTTGAAAAGTGGGCGGAGGTTCACGAGTACCGATGCGGTGTTCTCGATACAACAACCGGACCTACGGCCACGATCCACGAGACGGTGTCGGACTGGTCGAACATGGCGGCGCGCGGAAGAGGTTCCGGCCGTGGGACTGTCGCACGGTACGAGGTCGGTCACGAGCTCGACATCGACATCGTGGCCAGGGGTATTCGTCTCATCGCATCGGGCAGGGTGAAGTACACCAACCCTGAATACCCGGCGGATCGCGACACTGAGGCGGTTCGGGGCCATGCACGTTTGCGTTGTCAGAACAGCTCCAATGGAGCGGATTGCGAGTTCGGAGGCTATGACGCCGCCGATGCCGACGCGATCGTGCAAGCAGGGCTGTTCGATGAACTGAAGTACAGGTGAACCGAGTCGTCAACGCTGCTCGTGAGAACCGAATCCAATTATTGCCCGAGATTCTCCGAAGGAGTATCTAGCCTGTTCAGAGCCGGTGTTAGGGTGACCAATAAGTAATTGGATCCATATACTCCGAAGAAAAGAGAGACGATGGTCGAGGCCATGACTTCGAGCAGAGTGATCGACCCGGGGGCGTATCCGTTGCTGGCGAAATACACTGCGGCTCTGCTACCGCCGGTCGGCCGAATCATCGGCCGTGAGGACGAGCGTCAACAGGTGCTGGCTTCGCTCAGCCGCCCTCGGCTGTCCAACATCCTGCTGCTGGCTCCGGCCGGCGCGGGAAAGACAGTCCTGGTCCAGGACACGATGCTCCACGACCCCGATCGGATCTATCTCGAAGTCGATTTGGCACGAATGAACGGTGGAGTGGGTCTTGCCGATCACATGGCCGGAGAGATCAAAGGACTCTTCGACGAGGCGGAAGCCTACGTTATGGCCGAGAGTCGGGAGCTGGTTCTCTTCATCGACGAGTTTCACCAGATCGTGCAGATGTCTCCCGCAGCCGTAGAAGCACTCAAACCTGTACTCGCAGCATCGGGTTCGCGAGGGTTGAAGATCATCGCAGCGACGACGTTCGAGGAGTGGATCGAGCACATACGGCCGAACAAACCACTCGACGAACGCCTGCAGCGCGTCAATCTGACACCGGCCAGTCGGGACATGACGATCGAAATCCTGCGCAGCTTCGCGGAAGAAGCGGGAGTTTCCGACCAGTTCGCTCGCAACGACGGGCTCTTCGGAGAGATCCACGACGTCACCAACAGATACATTCCTTCCTCGGTGCAGCCACGTAAGGCGATCGGCATTCTCGACGGCATGATCGGGTGGCATAGGCAGACCCGTGCACCGATGTCCCTGGCGTTGATGTCGAAGGTCCTTCGCCAGTCGACCGGCGTGAATCTCGAGTTCGCCATCGACGGATCGTCGATCAAGGCCGGCCTGGACGAGAAGGTGTATGCCCAGGACCTGGCGACAACCATCGTGTCGGACCAGTTGCAGCTGGTTGTGGCGGGACTGCACGACCGCAAACGGCCGAAGGGGCGGTTCCTTTTGACGGGCAGCACTGGTGTCGGGAAGACCGAATTGACCAAGCAGCTGGTGGATTTGCTGTTCGCAGACGACCTCAACAGGCTCATCCGATTCGACATGTCCGAGTTTGCGCTGGACTCATCGATGGACCTGTTTCGGTCCGAATTGACCAAGAAGGTCGTGTCGATGGGTGACGCGGTGATCTTGCTCGATGAGATCGAGAAGGCATCCCGCATGGTGCTGCGACTGATGTTGCAGGTTCTCGACGACGGACGGCTCAGTGACGATTCCGGTCGGCAGGTGAGCTTCTTGGACTGCTACATCGTTCTGACGACAAATGCCGGCAGCGAAGTGTTCAACACGATCAGTGACTACGCCTCCGACGACACGGGTTCGGGCGAGGGTCTTCAGGACTACATGAAGGCCATCGAAAACTCGATCCGCAGTGCGAACGACTTCCCGCCGGAGCTGCTCGGACGTTTGGACCGGATCGTCCCGTTCCAACCGCTATCGGACGCCACCAAACGAAAGATCCTGCAGCGCGGCCTGGACGAGCTGCAGAGGGACGTGTGGAACAAGCATGACGTGAAGCTCGGCATCCATCCTCGGGTGATCGAGTATCTGGCTATCGACGTGGGGGAGGCATCCGCGGACGCCGGAGGTGCGCGCGAATCGATGCGGGCCCTACAGGGGCAGATCAAGGTCGAGGTGGCGAAATACATCAACGCTCATCCGAAGGACAAGATCCTGTTGCTCGAGATCCACGGGGAGATGCGGGCCGAGAACCTCGAACTCCGTAAGTCCAAGGCTCGCCCCAGGGTTCGGGCCGATCAGCGAGGCCGGTGACCGGCGCGGATCACGAACCTAACAGAGAATTAGTGTCGGATCTTCCGACATATCAGTGTAATATTTCAGCAGGTGCTCGATAGGGCCGTTCGCAGGTGTCAGCAGGGTCCGGGTCGACCCTTCACACGGAGATCAGAGGTTTTCAATGGATGACGAAATCGACTTTTTCAGTGACGTCCGCATCGACGAACCAGAGGAAGCGACAGGTGCGGAGTCCGACGCGAGTGCAAGCCGTGGCATCAAATCCACGGTCGGACGCGTGGTCGGAGGGGCACGACTGCGGCTCTCGCGAGGTGACGGGACTGGCGATCTTCTCTCCTCGGACGCCCGGCTGGCCTCGGTGGTCAACGAGTCGACGCCGGGTGCAGCACTTGAGTTGCTGCGCCTCAACACAGCTTTCGCGTTTCCGGACCTCAATGCCTATGTCCTGCTTGTGCTTCCCACGGTCGGCGAGTTCGGTGGCCTCAGCCGTAGGAGCAAGGACGAAGCTCGCGGCACGATCATCAACCTGATTGCAGCCGACAATATCCATGCAGTCGTCACCGCGGAACTGCTCGCCGACGATGCACTCGGCATCGTGCCGGATGCGCAGTCGCTGGCACGCATGGACGAGATCGCCCTTCTCACAGAGGCGCGTTACCTGTATGCCGTCGCGTGCGAGGACGTGGACACAGGTGAAGTCAAAGTGTTCGTGGTACCACCGATCTCGGAGGAAACCGCGGTCAGCGGCCAGCTCTACGCGCAGGTCGTCGAGATCGCGGAGGGCCGACTCGACCTCTCGTCGGTACTCGACAAGACGCTCATCGCCTCGATGCTCACGATCTATCGATCGGCTGAAAGCACTGCGTCCGGAGCCGGAGCGCTGAACAAGGCCGAAGAGATAAACATGGAGTACCTGGCCGGCGCGTTCCAGCAGGGACGGTATCCGACAGCATCGGAATTGGTGGACAACCTTGCCAGCGAATTCGCCGAACTGGCCGCATACTCGGACGGTCCGAGCGTGGGCGGCAGACACAGTGCGGTTGCTGAGGAGTCGACTGCAACAACCGCGGACGAGGACGACAACACGGAAACCGTCGGCATCGAGGACTTCACCGACTTCGAGATGGGTGAGGACAATGCTGCTGCCGATCCGGTCGACTTCGAGCATGAACTCCACGAAGTCGAGTTCGACACCGATTCCGGCGATTACGACGCTGTCGGTGTCGACACGGCACCAGAGTTCGCGGAATCGGTGGGCGGCAATGAACCCCCGTGGTCCGAACCCGACTTCGCTGACGTACCCCCGAGCGGAAATGTTGACCCCGACCGTTTGACGCAAGCGGTAATCAAGGCGACCGAGGGGCAGATCGATTCTCTGCGTACCGATCTCACGGGTTTGCTTGCAGAGATGCAGAAGACGATTGCTCCCGCACGGCGTTCCACCGAGGGTGGCGTTCCGATAGCCGATGGCGTGGACCGATCAGCGTCGATTGCTGTCGAGCCGGGTGCCGAGTTCACGTATGACCAGGCACTGGAAGCGGCCGGTCGCGAATACAGAGACGACGATCTTGGGCTGGTGGTGGATCCACAGCCATTCAAGGAACGACTGGTTTCGCCGGTCCCACAAGTTCCGGTTCCCAAGGGTTCTCACACCCCATGGTTGGGCGAGCAAGCGGAGACGATGGCCGCAGTGTTCAACGAGCAGCTGCGCAAGCTGCACGTTGACAACGAGCGCCTGCTCTACCGGCAATTCATGCACCTGGCGGACCTTGCGGCTAAGGAGATCAGCTGGGAGTTCGATCCGCAGCGCAATCCCGGTTCCCGTTGGGGCAAAGTGCATTCGGCGATCCAATCGGATCGGGAAAAGATCGCAGAGCGTGCCGCGCCGGCAAAGATGCGAGCAGAAGATGCGGTGCGGGCGATGTGGGAGGGACGAGCGGAGTTGTTCGTCTCCGACGCCGCCGCTCGCGCTCGGCAGGAGTACGAACACCGCAACGGCGCTCATATCGAGGCCGACGTCCGCAAGGCCGGCGAGCAAGTGCTCGCGGATCTCGAAGCGATGGGCATGATGAATCTGGCTGAACTCAACGAGAGTAGAAGCGCTGCAGCCCGTTTGATGATGGACGAGAAGCTCTCCGACATCCTGCATTCGCTCGAGAGCAAAGCCCTCGAACAGCAGGCCAATGAGGCAGTGGCGTTCGAGGCTGCGCTCACCGCGGTGACGTCCTACGTCGAGGACCACCGCAAGGACGACCTTCTCCAGTCGGACGTGGCTGCGCGCAAGCTCGAAACCGACGCGCGGTACGCGCAACTGATGTCCGAGGCGCAGGCCCAGATCGCCGCCGCACGAACCGAAGCGGACACCCGGATCGAGATGATGCGGGTCGAGATGGTGCAGCAGAGCGCCGCTCACCAGCGCGGCCTCGAGCTCAAAACCAGCAACTTCGACCTGCAGATGAGTAATCAGAACCAGCGGGAGCAACACCTGCAGCGACGTCTCGACCAGAGCCTGGCCGATCGCGACAGCGAACTGCAGGAGGTAGCGAGCATGGCCAACGCGCGCGTGGAGATGGCCGAGAGGGCGCGGGACGAGGCCATCGCCGACAAGGAGACCATGCGCGAGCGCGATTCGCGCATGAACACCGCAGCACTGGTGCTCATCGTTCTGGGGGCGATCGTTCTGGTCAGCCTGGGCATCTTGGCCGGGGCATTTCTGATCTGACCGCCCACCGGACGGGAACGCAGACGAGCCCGTCCGGTCCTCGTATCACGTGACGAGCTGGACCACCGGCACTAGGAAGAAACGGAAACTGGCACATGAACGCCAAGAGCAGGCCGGGACGTAACTCGGACATCGACACCGCGCCGTCGAAGAAATACAAGGCGTCCAAGGGCAGTGGCAAGCTCGGCCCCAAGGCCTCGTCCTGGGATCGGATCCGCAACCGGAGCACCAAGGACACCATCGCGAACCGCGACGTGCACGGCGCACAGCAGCTCGAACGCGGTGAGATCGGACGTGTTCGCGGCGAAGGCCTACCCAAGACGGCCGCCATCGTCATCGGGATCCTCGCCGCCCTCCTTGCGTGGGTCGTCTGGGGCCTCGGAGGAGCGATCACGGGCACCGTGAGCAACTTGACGGACAGAGGGAGCTCGCAGTTCGAGGCGGAACTCAAACAGGCCAAGGAGCTCGGCGTTCAGCCGTACTTCCGAGTCCAGCAGCGCGGTCAGGACAGCGCGGTCGAGAAGACGTGCTACCTCCTTCTCGACCCGAACGGACAACCCGTCGACAACGACTGCAGTTTCGCGCTCGACGACATAGCGCGTCCGCAATGGCACGTAGACGCTACGCAGGCCGCGCGCGAGAGTGCAGGGGCACCGATGCCGCAGGTGGCGAAGAGCGACGGCTCAGTGGCCTCCTGGCTCAGCGGCGGACACGTGAGCCTTGTCCGCCTCCTGGCTACTCTGCTGGCAGGACTTGCTGCTTGGAGCGGCACGAAGGTGTGGCTGCTCCGCAAGCTCGATGCGCAGAATCTGATGTACGAGACCTCTGACATCAACCAGTACGACGACGACCAGCACATCGCTGTGCCCGAAGAAGTGATCAGGCAGTACGGGATCTTCCCTGATGTCGGGGCACACTCCTTCAGCGCACCGTCGTCTCTTCTCGGTCACGCGATGCTGTCGAGCAGAGGGGCGAAGAAAGTCCGGCTACTGCAGCGATACGAGTCCGACGTAATCGACGAGAACGGAGAGACGCTGCACTACAAGGGTGAGGTGATCCGCGACGAGAACGGTCACGCACTGTTCGATCAGGTGCCCATTCTCGATGAAGCGTTCGCGCACAAGCTGTTCGATGCCTCGGACCTCCCTGCAGACAAGTCGCTGCGGAAGTTCTTCAACCCGCAGAACATTCCGTACAACCCGGGTGGCGTGAATCGGGACAAGCAGGGCAGTCAGGCCACCATCGCCAAGCGCATCGACGAGGACTGGGTCTTCCCCGAGTACGAACCACAGCGGCCGGCCGGAGTCTATTTCGTCGACGAAGCGCCTGTGAACACGATGGTGCTGGCGATGACCCGAGCCGGTAAGGGACAGACCTACATCGAGCCGATGCTGGACATGTGGCAGCGCGAACGGCGACCCAACAACATGGTGATCAACGACCCGAAGGGTGAGTTGCTGGTCAAAAACTATGTGCGAGCTAGTGTTCGGGGCTTCCAAGTCGTTCAGTTCAACCTGATCAACGCACTCAAGACCGACATCTACAACCCCCTGGGCATGGCCGCCGAAGCCGCCCGCGAGGGCAACAGCACGGCCTGTGCTCTGTACGTGGAGAACATCGCAGAAGTCTTCTTTCCTGTCGACAACGCCGACGATCCTGTGTGGCCGAACGCCGCAAACAATGCGTTCAAGCGAACCGCCTACGGCATGATCGATTTCTACCTCGAAGAAGAGCGGCAGATGCGTAAGCAGGCCGCTGCCGAGGGGTGGGACCTGAAGGTGCTCGAGACCAAGCTCGATGAGAGCTGGGGCAAGGTCACTCTCTACAACTGCTACCAGCTGTTCGTCCAGCTTTCGGCCAAGAAGCTCAAGGACCCGATCACCAGGCTCAACGCCGAGGTGACTGCCGGCGCATTCGGAGACCTCGAGAACGATCTCGATGCCCAGGCAGCCTTCAACGAGGCCAACGAGCGTGCGAAAGAGCTCATGCCGATGTGGAACGGCGAGCAGGAGGTCGACATGCTGACCCTGTTCTTCAACGCCACGGACAAGCTGCCGGTCAATTCGATGCGGACCCTGGTGGGCAACTCGGACAAAGCACTTCGCGCGATGGGCGGTGCCGAGAAGATGCTTGCTTCGGTGTACGGCATCGCAATCACCGCTATGTCGTTTTTCGTCGACCCGACGATCTCCACACTGACCTCTGGGACGCTGAGCCAGAACATCGACCTGGGGGGAATGAGCTTCCCTCGCCGCTTCGGCGTCCGTTTCGATCAAAATTACGTGCGCCGGTACAACCTCATCGGTATGCAGGCGAAGTGGGATTCGTTCACCGACGCGAATTTCGAGGAGTCACTCGGAAAGGACTACGAGCACGAGGACACCGTCAGTCGAGAGGGTTGGGCGCGGGCGTTCTTCGAGGGCATTTACCCGAACGACATTGCATACCTGCGGCTGCGCTTGCTCAACACCGAGTCGGGCACTCTGGTCAAGACGTTCTACTTCCGGTTCACCAAGAGCTATCAGACCGACCTCAAGGGCCGGATCTACATCAAGGATCCGGTGCTGGAGACGAAGATCGTCAAGAACGGTCTGCTGGCGGAAATGGTGCCGGGGTCGGACTCGAAGATGGTCGTTGGCTCGACGACGTTCGAACAGGAAGTGCTCAACATCGACCAGCTCACACTCGATCAGATCAACTCCGGTGACAATGACCTGATCAAGAAGGTCAGGGGCTGGCGCAACGCGGTGCTCAGCACTCAGGTCCACTACTCGGAGAAGCCGAAGGCCGTGTTCCTGGTGACACCGCCGCATCTGATGAAGTACGCGAAACTGATTCTGATCCTGCTCAAGCAGTTGGTGGACCTGAATTTCGACAAGTCGTACATGACGAAATCGACCCAGAAGCCGCTGTACAAGACGCGGTACATGCTCGACGAGCTGGGTAACCTCCAGTCGGAGGGACACGGCATCGCCGGGTTCGAGACCATGCTCTCCATCGGTCTCGGCCAGGAGCAGCAGTTCACACTGATCCTGCAGACGTTGCAACAGCTCCGTGACGTCTATGGCGAGTCCGTGGACAAGATCGTGCAGGGCAATGCTGCAAATCTGGTCTTTCTCAAGTCCACGGACGATTCGATGCTCGACACCTTGCAGAAGATGAGCGGTACCCGCCACCAGGTGTACCGAGATTCCAAGTCCGTCACCAAGAACGCCGAGAAGGTGGCGTTCAAGACAGCGGGCACGGTGACGTACAACATGACGGCGAAAGAGATTCCGGTCATCAGCTACAACGATCTGGCGTTTCTACCCCCACGAAATTCGATCGTCTTTTCCGCCGGCGCTCCGCCGATCTGGAACCGCAACGAGACGATTCTGCCGATGAGTTTCGCCTTGTTCGGCAACACGATTGCGCAACCGGGCAAGGACTACTCGCTGCAGACCATCCCGACGCTGAGTTCGGCACGGGACTTCGACGTTCGACTGAACCAGCCGAACTTCTTCCAAATGGTGGAGAAGCGTATGGCGCAGGCCGCGGTGGCACCGGCAGCAGAAGACCTGTACCGCAACGCCTACGGGTACAGCGACTTCGACATGACACGTTTGGATCCGGACGTATCGAGCAACGAAGTCATGGACATCAATGACGTGATCCTCGGTCGCAAGTTGTACGAGAAGGCACGCGAGCGGAAGGCCGCAACCGACGTCTCGGCGGAAGCTGCGGAATTGGCGGCGATCTTCGGTGAAATGGAGCCACCGGCACCGCCAGTGGAGGATGCAGTGTTCGGTTTCGCAGAGCAGGAGGCGATGTTCGAGGCTGCGGCCGAAGCGACAGTCAGGGCCGCGACCGACGACGTCGAACTCGAACAAGAGCTGATCAGGCTCGAAGCGGACCGTACTGCGAGTGCGCAGAAAATCTACGCGGAGGGATGGGTCAGCAAGGACATGCTGATCGACCCGATCGGAGGCCGGGTGTACGAAGCGCTCGACAAGGAGCTGGCCGCAGCGTACGCGGAATGCTGGCGCGACTTCGATCGCGACGAGCTCTTCGCGCTCATGGGAGACAACTTGGTGCTCCGGAGTACCGGTGCACCGATGATCACTGCGCGCAGCGAGTCAGCAGCGATGCGTGATGCTGCACGCGCGGCTGCAGACGAGGGCTCACGGGTTCACATGGAGCAGGAGCCGGACCCCGACTCGATGGCGGCTCTGTCCGCGTACCGGATTCACCCTGAGTTCAAGAAGGTGCTCTCGGAGCAGTCCTCGTGGCGAGGGATCGCCGACGGGCACTTCGAGGCGGAGATGGCGAAGCAGATGAGTATCTCCGAGAATTAACTCGGAGTATTTTCTCGACAAAGGCCGGGGCGGCGAGAACGCCCCGGCCTTCCGCATGTCACGGGGGTGTATCGGTAGTTGTGGAGAATCCGCCAACTTGGTCGTATGTACTACTATAAGAATAGATCCGGTCGAACTGGCTCGTTCGACACACTTCATGAGACGGGGTTCTCCGTGGACGTCAAGGCTCGCGGCATTGGTCGCTACTTAAACGAATACACTTTCCACAGAGCTATCTCGGAGTATCCGAAGTGGCGCACGGCGCGGGGCGAGCAGGTGCCTGCGCTCCGGGCGAGCCAGGGCCGCGAAGCACGCCGTCGACTGGACGTAGCACTCGAACGCAGGGGTGCCACCATCGACAGGCTCGGCGAGGGTGGCCCCTCCGTCTTGATGGAGTCGATCGACGAAGCACTCGGTTCTATGTTCGAGGAGTACACCCCGCTGTTCCCGGACGCCGAGAGAGGCGCGGACCAAGTCAGCTACGCCAAGATCAAGGCGAGCTTCGGTACTTTCATCGGTGCTGGCGGCCAGACTCCAGCAGGTGGGGTGCGGCTCCCCGTGAGCCCGTTCGATCCGCGCTGGAGCCGGCGCGAGACGGTTCTCGGCCATGGCACACACCTCCTGTCCATCTCCGACGATGACGTACGCAGCGAGATCGGAGATGCAGTAACGGGTTTCGATCGGCTCGATCGTCTCGGCCCGTTGGGGGCATTCATGCTGCAGACGCTGGAGTCGGACCCCGAACGCGGTGAACCCCGCCAGGTAGGGGCCGCGATTACCGAGGCCGACGTGACCGGCTTGAGTGCGCTACGTCCGTACATGAGCGCGTCCGAGTACCGCGATCTCGCTCCGTGGGTGCTGGCCGGGGCACGAGAGAAGGGTCCGATGGGCCCAGCGGCACTGGAGCGTTCGCTTGCGATTCTCGATCACTTGGGTGAGTCGGGTACGGGCTACCGAATGGTCAAAGACCGGAACCCCGGGCAGATCGCAGCGTCGATCGTGGGAAGCAAAGCATCGGTGCGAATCGCTGATGTGGCGGCGAACGATGTGTGGGTCGGTCGTGTGTACGACGACGGCATTGCGACCTACTACTCCGACAAGAAGGGGAAGGGTGCAGCAATTCACGCGGCCTCTCCTGAAGAGGCCGTGTCGCTGCTGCGGTTCGCTCTCGGAGAGCAGGTACAGCGACTCGACGGGCAGGGGACCATCGGTGTCGTCGGGCCACGTGACCGGTCGGCACCCCGTCAGCGACAGAACAGCTATCACGTCGGATCGAAGAACGAGTCGATGCTCGAAACACGACAGGGTCTGTGGATACGACGAGATGCGAAGGTAGTCAGCCAGCGCACGACGTGGTTCGAGAGCCCCGAAGCCGCCGAGGAATATCTTCGTGACGCGGTTGCGTCGGCCGCCGAGGGCGTCAGCGCGGCCATCGACGTGGAAGGCCTGATCTCCGAGGCAAGAGCGAACGCCGGGGATCCGGACTACGTGCCGGACTTCTCCGGTGCGCCGGAAGATGTTGTCGCACTGGCACAGGACTACTGGCGACTGTTGACCGATCCCGACTCGGGCGTACTACTACTCGACCCGGGCGCGACGGCCGCGGACTACGCGCAGGCTGTCGCCGACGGTGACGATGCGGCTGCCGCGGCGGTCAGCTCGGCCATGGATGCAGGGCCGCATCCGCAGGACAAGGTGCGTGCTCATGCAGAGCTAGTCGCGACGTCGATGGTCGGTAGCTACGAGATCGGTGACGACGGAAAGCGATTCGATCCGGTACGGGTCGCACAGTTCATGGCAACCGAACACAACATGTGGCGCAACAACGACGACATCGTCGAAGCCTGCGCCAAGGCCGGGATTCCAGCGGAGCAGCTGCGCGGCGACGGCTACTACAACAAGATGGTCGCCGACAACCTCATCAAATTCGACGCGGAGACCGCGGTCGACGTCGAGGAACATCCATCGGCACTGATGCGTGCGATGGGTGCGCGAGTGAAGGCGGCAATCGAGCGCGGTGCCGCCGAGGTGACCAGCGTGCAGGTTGACGACAACGGGATCATGGTGTGGCAGGCCGAGCGACGAGTCGGAGAGGACGACAACCGTTCGATCGGTGCAACCGGCGAAGAGGTCAACCGCAAGAAGCGGTACGTCACAGGCACCATCGGTCAGATCTTCGATCGCGGAGCCAACAACGAGGTCGTCACGAAGTTCGCCGGCGGCGACAACTTCCTGTTCATGCCCGGATTCGAGGCGTCCGTGGTCTCGCAGAAGCCGGGAGAGAACCTGAGCCTAGAACAGCGCACGCGAGTCAAAGGCTACGAGCAGGTGCTCGGTGAAACGATCGAAGCGACCATCGCCAAGGACATCGCGAATCCGCGCAGTGAGGTCGGCCGTGCAACGTCTCTGAACTCGACGATCCGTCGACTTGCGACGAACCGTCACCAGGTCGACTTCTTCGAGCGCTCAGCCGAAGAAGGGCTGTCCGAGCAGTGGCGCGACGCGATTCTGTCCACCGAGGCGCGGCGCGTGCGGTACCCCACCGAGCTGGCCAAGGGCTCGAACGCACTCAAGCACCGTCAGGCGCAGAACGATCCGAAGTTCGACGAGCTCAACGACAACGGCCGTGATCCGCTGATCCTGACGGGCATGAGGAACATGAGTGTCCTCGATCGTGACGCGGGATCCGGAATCTTCGATCCGATGATGACCGGTATGGCCGAGAACCAGGGCGTCGTGCGCTATCTGACTCCCGGTGCCACCATCACCGCGGACGGGTCTCTGCTTCCCAGTCCGACGCCGGAGGCTCGAGTACCGATCGCGGCGCACGAGGGCGCATGGGCGATGGGGTTCGATCCCCACGATCGACAGAACATGACCTTCTCCAACGTCATGCAGGCCTCTGCGGTCGTCGAAGGTGCGAAGACGGCGATGGCGCAGATCGGCGGTTGGAACTTCGAGGACGGCATTGTCGTGTCGCAGGACTTCGCCAGGGAGCATCTGATCCGAGACACGACCGGACAGATGAGGCCTCTGACCATCGGCGACAAGCTCAGCGACTTCCACGGCAACAAGGGCGTGATCAGCCTAATCGTAGATCGTGAGATGGACCCGCAGACGTCCGCGGATCTCGGACTGACGGAGCAGGTCGAGATGTTCCGGGCCAATCCGGACCTCGACGTCGTCATGAGCCCGTTCTCACCGATCAGCCGTTTCAACGGCGGTACCGCACGCGAGCTGATGCAGTCGCCTGCGGATCTGTTCGTTCGCGATGAGCAGGGCGAGATGACCGCGATCCCCGCAGCGATGGGCGAGCTGAACCTGATCGTCACCCACATGGCGGTCGACGCGAAGACGAACGTGTACGACGCCGAAGCGATGGCTCAGGGCAAGGGCCGCAAAGCGTCCTCACAGCTGGCATGGGCGTTGCAGAGCCAGGGCGCGTACGAGGTAATGCGGCAGTTTTACGGGGACAACACTTCCGGCCTCGCCAATGTCCGCGAGTACATGTTGGTGTTGGGTCTCGACGTCGAGCCGGACGGATCACTCAGGTCCGAGCCGACTCCGCAGGCGCTTGCCGAGCGCAAAGTGTTCGAGATCCCGGCCCCGATCAGATTCGCCCGCAGCAAGTCGTTGCCCGAGGATCAGCTACCGCGCATCAACAACGCGGCGATGGGTGAGGCCTTCGGTGAAGCGATCAGCCGTAGTGGCGGTCTGATGGAGCTACCGTTCGCACTCAAGCTCGCCAGTGGCGGTGCCACCCAAGTCTCGCCGGTGAACGCCGGCCGGTGGGTGTTGCCGGTGCTGAGTTCACGGCTGCGCAGCGAGCAGGACATGGTGGACGGCACGGTCAGTCGGCACGACCACACCAAGCTGTACATGTCGATTTCGGAAAGCGCGACGGCCTACCTCGAGGCGGAACGTCTGCGTGACGAGGCACTCGCCAAAGGCGACACCACCGGAGCTGCACGCCAGAGCGAGGAGATGGGAGCACGGCAGGCCGACGCCCAGCGTTCCTACAACTCGATCTCGGCTGACGTCATCTCTCGCCGTGTCGAATCCAAGAAGAACATGTTCAAGGAATCGATCATGTCCAACCGGCTCTCGCACTCGGCGACGGCGGTGTGGACCGGAGATCCGCGGCTCGAGGTGGATCAGGTCGCGATGAACTCGGCGATGGCTGTCGAGCTCGGAGTTCCGATGATGACCCGGGAGGATGCAGCCGAGGCAGGAGTCGAGTACACCCCCGGAACGCCGCGTGACGATGGCTACGTGCTCGTGTGGCGCGATCCAGTTCTACGCGACGGCGGTGTCCGGTACCTGCGGGTGAGCATCGACGACTCGCTCACCGGTGTCGCGGTCAACCCCGTGTCGGTCAAGTCGATGGACGGCGACTTCGACGGTGACTCCGTCGGCCTGGTCGGAAATCTGAGTCCGTACGCGCACTTCGAAGCGCTCGACAAGCTGACGGTCGAAGCCAACCTGCTGGACAAGGGTGCCCGAACCACGATCGGTGTGTGGGAGCGCGACGATCAGGGTCTGATGAGGCGCACGGGCGAGCGTGAGGTCTACCCGCTGAGCTTGCACACCTCGCTCGATGTCGAAGTTGCTTGCTACGAGAACGTCGAGCGCAGAGCCGATCTGGAAGGTTTGATCGGCGAGGCCAACGACAACGAGCAGGCCCGTCGTGACGGTCGAATGAGCGCCGAAGAATTCTGCGACGCCAATCGTGCCGTGATGGCTGCTCTCAGCGAGTCGGTTTACGGAGAAGGCATGGCGGACACCAAGAACCGGGTTGTGCTGCGATTCGGTGACCTCGGTGACCACCTGGAATCGGTGAAGGGTTGCTACGAGCGCGGCGGTAAGGGCAGCGTCTCGAAACTGCGCGAGTATGCCCAGTATCTCGGTACCGATCTCGACATCGCGGACGACGGGACCATCGCACGTTGCGCCGATGTCGGTATTCCCGATCCGAAGGTATTCGATGAGAAGTATCGAGGCTCTCAGGCTGCGACCGCGTTCAAGTCGCAGATCACGGGGATCGCGGGTTCGATCAGCCAGAGCGCGATCCAGCTTGCGAGGGCACAGGGACTGGTCACTGCGGCGTGCGAAATAAGTTATCCCGCAACCCAATCCGTTCTGCAGGCCAAACACGACCCTGTCGACGCGGCATATCGCGCGGACATCATCAGCGGTGCTGCCAAGGATCTGTGGCGTGGCAACAAGATGAGGGCGACACCGGACGAGAACGGGCGACACCGCTGGGAGGTTCTCCGTGACGAACGGGGCCAGCCCTTACAGGCGACGTCGAAGCAGTGGACCGAGCAGTTCATGAGCATGTATGCCGACAAGGCCGGTATGGGTGTGTCCATCGTGCGTGAGCACGTGGAGGCGATGGCTGCGGCACTCAGCGATACGACGGGAACGATGTTCCGCACGGACCGCCAGTCGTGGGAGGACTGGCCTGACGACGCCAGGCCACTGACTCTGGATGCGCTCGCATACGGCGGCAAGTTCGACGATCTGCTCGAAGCAGCGCAGGCCCGCGGCAAACTGTTCGAGGGTGTGAACGCGTCGTTCGCGCCGACCACAGTGCTCGACAACATCGAGCTCGATGCCCAGCTGCAGGCTGCTGGCGTCGAACGATCGGATTCGGTGGAGTACGCGGCCATCGGACGAGCCGACACGTACCTCGAACACCGCCCGAAGCTGCTGCGTTCGGAGTGGACCGCTCGGACACGCAGTGCAGCCATGGGTCACTCGTCACGACCGGATCCGTTCCTGAAGCAGAGCGCGAAGGATGCTCGCGCAACACGGCCGGGCATCGACCCAGCTGCCCCCGCAGTGGGGTCGGTGACCACACACACGGCAGTCACGAAGCCCGTGGTCCCGGCCGGTGGCAACACGAAGGACGGACGTTCTGCGACACCGTGGAACAAGCTCGCGGCCGAGGCTGACGCGATCGCAGCAGGATCCGCGGCCCGCAGGATGGAACACGAAGGAATGGGAGCGTAACGGCGTGGCAGTCGATTTCAGCGCCGAACCGAGCCCCGAAGGGCTGGAGCTCGCAGCCCGATTGCGACGGGAAAGGCGGCAACGGGACAAGGCCGCTGAGGACAGACTTGCAGCAGCAGAGGAACAGGCACTGCTGGACGAGGGGCGGGTCAGCGAAATACCCTCCGCTTCCCGAGTGGCAACGGAGTCAGACACCGAGGACGACGACGTCGATCGGGATAGGCCGGATGAGCCGCGGAGGCCCACGCCGTCGGTCCCCAACGAACGGATCGTGGAACCGGTGGCCGGGCCATCCATTCAAGCTCGGCTCGACGAGTTGGCGGCGGTCTCACATGCCATGTCGCGCAAGCGAACCGCTGACAGACAGCGCTGACCGAGGGCAAATCAGGCACGCGAGTACAGATCAGGCGAACACGAACTCAGAAAGAGCGACACCGGGCGCACGGGTGTCCCTGCGAGAAATGGGGAAGCAACGATGACCGCACCGATAGGCTCGCCGAGCCCGATACCGAGACAAGCGCCGGAGCCGACTCCGGCAGCGCAGCCAGGGCTCAAGAAGCGCCAACCACGCGGAATCGAAAAGGCTCGGGCGGAAGCGGAACCCGCCCGAGAGCCGGCGTTGGCAGAGGAAGAGCCGATCGACGGTGTCGACCTCGCGGACCAGGTCTTCGCGGACGTCATTCCCGGACCTCCTGCCCCGAATACCCAGCCAGCCACCGACGAATCGAAAGCAGCCGTCGCGCGAGAAGCTACGGCCAGACGTCAGGCAGTGACGAAAGGCTTGCGAGACGAGGCGGTCAGGAACCGGCTCTTTTCTGGAGAGAACGCCAAGCGCAGCCCGAAGGAGAAGGCCGGCCTACTGAGCGAGCGGCACGACCAGTACACGCAACTGATGGCACTGAACTGCATCAAACCCATGGCGCAGGGGATAGATGCGAGCACATTGACGGAGGCAGTGTCGACCGCCGCTGTGATGTGGGCCCTGAGCCCCCGCTTCCGTGAGCTGATGGCCGACTACAACACCAAGATCAACGACGCACTACGTGTGACTCGATCGAAGAATCTCGACAACAACACGCGGGTTCCACTGGGGAGCAGCCGGGAGACGGTCGAGGCGGCACAAACGACGGCGCAGCGCGAAGACAAGGCGATGCTCGATCAAGTCGCGGCAGTACTGAAAGGCGCGGAGTCGGTACCGTTCTCCACCGAAGCCGCCGCGATGTCCTTGCTGCAGATCCACGAAGACGCCTACGTCGCGATGCGCGAAGGCGAAGATCCCGACGCGGTCACGGCGAGCCTGAAGGAGACGGTCGACGAGCTCAACGACATTTGGAAGTCGCAGAAGCTCGACCCACAGTTGGTCACCGCGACCGCGCGCACCCTGGCAGGGCGGACCGACGGGGTGGAAGATCTGCGCCTGGCGCAGTTCGTCGAGACTGCTGGCGGCAGCGTCCGCCCGAGTCAGCAGAGCGTGGTTACCGGTAGTGGAGGCGCTGCGGTCGCTTCGTGGGGCGGGCAGTGGTCGATGGCCGCAGGCAAGCTCCTCGACAGTGCCAGGTCGCGCATGTTCGAGGTGCGCAGAGTCGCCGATGCACGGAGCCACCAGGATTCGCTGAGCACGTTGGTCTTTCAAGATCTAGCTCTGGCATCGAAAGCCGGTCCGGCCGAGCTGCGCAAAGCGGTGATCGGGCACCTGGCGTCGTGGGAACTGCGGGACTACAACCTCGATCCCAGCGGAATCGGTGGTGCATCGAGGGACAGGTCTGTTGCCTGCGCACAGCGCAGCCGAGTTGCGTACGCAGCGATGGCCGACGACGGCATCGACGAAGGAATTCGCCAGACGGTCGCCTCCAATGCACTGATGAACGGGATGAAAGCCTTCGAGACAGCCGAACCCGAGGCGGTTGCTCTCATGTCGAAGCAGTTCGGGGACAGTCACAGTGAGGCTGTGGCTGAATTGGTGGCGCGGGGGAGGGAGCGAGGCAAACACGTCCCTGTGCGCCCCCTGATCTTCGAGCCGGTCAATCGCGAGCACGCAGCGAAGATGGTCGGGCAGCCTGCAGCGCCGTCGGAACAAGCACGCGAGTTGGGTACCGAGGCCCCTCGACCCAGTGCGCTGGCTCCGTGGGGTCCACGGGCACATCCCGATGTTCTGGCGGCAGAGCGGACGAATCGTCAAGGAGGCGAGGCTCTCGCCCCACGACGTGTCGTCAACGTTGCACGGCCGCAATCGGTTCGGCGCGGAGTCGACAGACGAGAGCCGCTGGACCGAACTAGTGTGGCGACACCCGGGCGGAGTGCCGGTACAGAAAGGCAGGATCAAGCTCCGACACGATCGGAGTCCCCGAGAACGCCGATACCGGAGCACCCTCGTCAGGGGCGGACGAGTGAACCAATCCGAGCAGAGCACACTGTGGGCCGCCACGCCCGCCGCGACGAGGCCAGCGCCGGGGCTCCAGCGCCGGCATGGACCCCGCCAACATCGAGCGCCCCGCGGTCACCGTGGGAGCCCGGCCCTGATGTTGCAGGTGTAGGGAAAGGTCTTCGGCCACAGCCGGAAAAGCGTGCGACCCCACCCGCTCTCGGGGGAAATGCTGCAAAGGCAACCAACCGAGAGGTCGGCCCTGAGCCGACTACCTGACCGCCAAAGCGACGTAAACCAAGACCAAGAAACTGATGTCCGAAACAGAAGAACGAGGGGAACACAATGGGAATCTTGAGCAACATGGTCTCTGAGGGAATGGGCACACCCAAGACCGAAGCCGAATCCGCCAGGCAGCAGCGCGCGGCCGCGGCGACAAAGCTCGGCGGGGACGGTATCGAGCGAGCGCTCGCGATGAAAGAGCGCACTCTGTCTCAGCTCGAAGCCGCCGGTGTTCGGGACACAAGCCGTGATGCGCAGAAGCGTGACGAAGAGGAGGCCGGCTCGGCATCTCCGCGAGCGCAGGTGACCTACAGCATGGACCTGACGGGCAACCTCGCGAGGCAGCATGCACGGGACAACGGCTACGAACTCTGACGACGTGAAATACAGCCTATCGATCGCGAGACAAAAGACCCGCGCAGCCTATCGGCTGCGCGGGTTCGATGTTTGTCGAGAAATATAGTCTGCGTCCGTCGGGCCAGGTACAGGCCCTGATTTGATAGGCTCGCGAGAAAGTACAGTTATTTGGGGCGACAATGTCGAGCACTCCGGTCGACAGATGAGGTGGGAGATGTGATGGCGGCTCGTTCGAGACTGAAGCTCGGTATGACCCGAGCGTTGGCGACACTGAGTGTCATGACGGTCGTCGCCGCGGGAAGTGCTGTTACGGGCCTCCAGACGGCAGCAGCCCAGACCCTCGGCGAGGGATGCACGGAATACATGGCCTACATGGTTCCTGGCACGACCGAAACGACCATCGATGCGGATCCGAGCAAGCCGGCTGGGATGCTGGCCAAGGTCGGGACGAAGCTCGAGCAGAAATTCGGCCAGAAGATCACCGTCGTCTACGTCAACTACTCTGCGAGTGCGTTCGACAAGGGCATGACGTACGAGGCCAGCGAAAGCAACGGCGTGCAGGCGACCGCCGGACTGATGGCGAAGTGCCCGACGTCGAAGATCGTCCTCGCAGGCTACAGCCAAGGCGCGCAGGTCGCCGGTGACGTCGCCTGGCACATCGGCCAGGGCCAAGGGCCGGTGCCGGCTGCCTCGGTTCGCGGTGTGGCACTTCTCGCAGATCCCAAGCGCGGATCCGAGAAGTTGGTCGGAGTGAAGCTGGCGGGCAAAGGTGTTGCTGGAGAACGCCCGGGCGGCTACGGCTCCCTCGAAGGGCGCATCAAATGGGTCTGCGACGAGGACGACATGTACTGCAACACCGACTCTTCGAACCCGTTCGTCGGGATCATGGGCAAGGCGGTCACCGGGGCGACCGACGAAACTGTTCCTCCACTCGATGGAACTGTCGGGCCGAGTGCTGGTGGCTTCGAAAACCTGGTCTCGGACTTCGGCGACACGGATCTGACAGCGGTGGGGGACAAAGCATCCGAGCTGAAGAACCGGACAGAGGCGCTCACCCGTGAGGGTGCAGGTCTGCCGAGCAAGGCACAGCTCGACAAGATCGGACAGCTGGCGGGGAGTCTGAACAACACGTACAGCTCCACGGCGGACATCAAGAACTTCGCCGATACCAGCGGCACCCGTGAGTTGCTCGGGGCAGAGAAGACGGGCACACCCGGCGCTCAGACCTCGGACGTGCTCTCCACTCTCGACGGGGTCGATCTCGGTGGTCTGATCTCGAACACGGCGTCCATTGCGGAAACGGTGGCCGGACTGACGTCGGGTGACACCAGCACTACCAACCTCGCCGGCGGCGGAGAGGCTCTCAAGTCTCTGGCGACGATGGGTCTGAACGTGGCCTCGCAGGGTGAGGCCCTGAGCAGCATGGACCGGTCCAATCTGACTGCCGCCACGGGAGTTCTCGGTGAGCTCAAGATCTCGACAGTGGTCGACACGGCGATGATGACGCTCACCACGGTGCTGTCGACCGATTTCGCGGCCATCGCCGCGAAGGTCAATCAGCTCGGGACCCAGCTCGCAGCCATGGACGCCAAGGGTGCACACGCCAGTGCCGGCGACCTGAACAACATGCTCGCACCTTGGGTCGATCTTGCCGCTGCTGGTAACACCAATGTCATGCCTATGGCTGCGAGCATGGTCGAACTGATTCCGGATCCGTCCGGTGGTACCAAGATCGCCGCCGAGGTGATGCGCATCCTCGCGAAGGTCGATGTCAAGAGGCTGGCCGACAATGTCGGTCAGGCCCAAGAGGTGGCATGGTCTGTTGTGGAAGGTAACGCGGCCGAGGCTGTCAAATTGGTGCCGATCGGCATAGACATTGGCATGGTCGGCCTGCAGTCGGTGCTCGGTGGAGTGATGGGCACTCCAGTTGAGAAGACCGGCACCAGCGCGGTCAGCGCCGGCGGGGGCGATCTGGTCTCGATGACATCTCAGCTCGTCAACAGCGTCGGTGGAGCAGGCGGTATCGACACCATCGGCAAGTTCGCGGGAGACATGATGGACTTCGGTTCGTTCATCGCCAGCGGCGTCCATACAAGCGCGTACACGTCGAAGACGTTGGTGGGCAACCTGAATTCGGTCGATTACATGGCCGAGTACTTCATAGTTCAGCTCGGCGGCAAGTCCGACACGAAGACGACGACGACCCCGCGGACGACTGCACCGGCCACCACTACATCGGGCAGCAGTGGCCGATGACGGTGACACTCGGGTAATCGATACAGCAGAAAGCAACACCCCGTCCGGCTCGCGTGAGCTGGGCGGGGTGTTGTCGTATGTCCGTCTTTCTCTCTTGACCCCAGCAGGGGACCTGTCAGAAAGGAGGCTCTTCGTCCGAGCCGCCGCCGAAGGATCCGCCAGCAGGCGCATTGCTCCAGGGATCGTCATTCGCACCACCGCCGCTGCCCGAGCCGGTGCCGCCACTGCTCCCGCCGCCTCGGTAGGCGCCGCCTCCACCCCCGCCGCCACGAGATGCCTTGTTCACCTTCGCGGTGGCGTAGCGCAGAGAAGGCCCGATCTCATCGACTTCGAGTTCGACGACAGTTCGCTTCTCACCTTCACGTGTCTCGTACGAGCGCTGCTTGAGTCGACCGGACACAACCACCCGCGCACCCTTGGTGAGGGACTCGGCGACGTTTTCGGCGGCCTCACGCCAGATGTTGCAGCGCATGAATAGCGCATCCCCGTCTTTCCACTCGCTGGTCTGACGGTCGAAGGTGCGGGGCGTCGACGCCACAGTGAAGTTGGCGACCGCGGCCCCGGCCGGAGTGAACCGGAGTTCTGGGTCCGCTGTGAGGTTCCCAATGACGGTGATGACGGTGTCGCCTGCCATGTATAAACTCCCTGGATTCGGTTGTGCGAGTGCACTGATCGTAGCTGCTTTCGGCGTGGGTAGACAGGTACACCACCAAGCAATGAACTGTGTTGTCCAGAAACGTGATTCGCTCAGGACTAATGTTCGTCAGTATCCGTGTCACGGCTTGGCGATTGGCGAGAGTGTCTGCCGCTGTTGACAATATGTTCTGTGTCAGCGGATCGAGATGCCTGTGTTGGTGCGCACGATCGTGACGACGGTACTCGGGCCGGGATCCCCCACTTCGTGCCGCAGTTCCCCCGAGAACTCGGCCATGTCCGCGATGAGGATCTCATCGCTGTCACCGTCGGTGTAGTCGACCGCGACGGTGTCGTCGTAGAAGTAGCCGTTGTCCCACAGTTCGGAGGTGATTTCGACTCGCCGAACAGTGCGGCCGGTCTTCTCCTCGATGTACGCGACGATCCGGTCCTGAACCTGTTGGAACGGGTACTGGTCGGAGAAGTCGAGAGCTGCGATAACGTCGAGTTCGATCGTGTCCAGGTGTCGTTCCCACGCGCTGGAGTCGCCCGTCGGCAACCGGTGCAGCATCGCGATCAGACTCGGTGCGATGTCTGCATCCACCGATAGCTTCTTCTCATTTCCGTCGACGTCGCACGCGACAGCGTCTGCGATGCGCAGGTCACGAATAATGACCCGAGTGGCGGCAGGATACTGCGCTGTTGCCAGGCGAGCGACTGTGTACGCCATGACCTTTCGCTCCTCATCGAGCAGCGAGTCGATCTCGTATTCGAGGTTGTGCGTGTGGCTGCGTATGAGTTGACGTGTGGTGTCACTGAACGGTGTTGGCGAGGTGGCCGCGGGTGCGGACATGGGTGTTCTCCAGATTCTGTGCGAGATGGCGGGGAGTGCGGTGCAGCGGCGTGCGATCTACGATCTACCCATGTCGTTTCTCAGCGCCGCTGCCCGCGAAGAGCCCGACGGTCAGGGCGCCGATCTCACGAACGACGGACTGGTCTTCGACGGGAAAATATCGATCGACTATGGGCAGTTCTATTTTGAATCATCCGCTTACACAGATGATTTCGTTTTTGAGGCTGCCTTCGCCGGACAGAGCAACGGACTATGCGGCGCAGCGAAGCCTGGCAGGTTGGTGTTTATCACGGGGCCGAACGTCGGAGATCCGCCGCTGCGTGTTGAGGAGCGCACCGATGAGCCCGAGATCGATGACCGTTGGGAGGACGTGGTGGAAACGTCACTGACACTGTCTCGGCCTACGACATATCGGATCGTCGAGTTCTCGGGAGAGAGCGTCGGCCGGCCGGTGTCGCTCGCCGCAGGAAGCTACCGAGTCCGCTACAGCGCGTTCGGGATGGACGAGGCTCGACCCGGAGCCACCGACGACGCGGACACGTATCTGGTCCAGCTGTGGCCGGCACCTGCGACGCGGGATCGAGTGGTCAAGGAGACGAGTGAGTCGGCGGCCTATTGGCGCGCACACTTCTTCGAGTCCTGATTTGCTGGGCTGGGACATCGCGTCGGTGGCCAGCATGTGACAGCTATCTGGGTGCGTGAGCTACCGGTTCGCACACAGCGCAGTCGGAAGAGTCGGCCCGCAGCTCGAGCAGCCGAACAAGCGTTGCCCAGGCTTCATCGGTCTTGATGAATGCCTCGCCGATCAAATTGCCGTCTTCGTCTTTCAGGTCGAGAATTGCGGGGTGGTCTTCGCGTTCGTCTCCGGTCAAGAAGTAGACGATTCCACGGTCGGCCAGGGCTTGTACGAGATAGGTCAGCCGGGGGCTGTCAAGATGACTTTCCAGGTGTGCGGCGTACGAGATCCCTTCGCCATGGATGCAGGCCCGGAACGCGCCGAGTAAAGCCAGGTCGGTCAGGGGCTCCTCGGGACCGGTATCCGGTGTCGCGGTCATGACGAGACCTCACCGTTCAGAATTGCGCGCACGGCGTCGAGGTATTGGCCAGCGTTGCCAGGCAGCCCACCGGTGACGTGACTGTGGAGTTGGAGGTAATCGTGCAGGCGCTCGATCGTGTTTTCGTTGTCGTCTGCGGCTTCACGTTCTCGCTCCTGCTCATCGGCCTGACGCTCGGCCCAACCCATTACGCACGCTCCTCGTCGCAGTCACCGGCGTGGCCACTCTTCAAGATGCACTCGGTGTCTCGCCGGCATCCGTACAGTTCGTTCGCGGCCTCGGTATCTGCGACATCGAAACGCCCATCGGGTCTGAGAATCAGTTCGTTCTTCCATGTGGACGGCAGGAAGTCCTCCGTGTCGTCGGTCGGGCATGTGCCCGTACCGGTGGCGAGGTGGCCGTAGCGGCCGGCCTTCGGGTCGTAGAAGACTCGGCGACCGCATGCGGCGTGAAGGTCTGCTGGCATCGAAGTTCTGCTCCTTTTGTGGGCACGGTGTTCCTGAAAGAACTCGGTGCTGGGTTGGGAAGCACCGCCCCGCAGTGCCGGGTCAAACACTGCGGGGCGGGCGTTGTAGGGGCGCACTGATGAATCGGGCGCCGGGTGCGAAGAGGTCAGAAGGGCGAGTCGAAACGGTCTGTACCGGCTGCGAGAGCTGCGGTTGCCTCACGGGTGGATACGATTTCGGCGATGCGCTCCTCGCGAGTGAGGCTGTTCCACCGATCGCATTCGCTGCAGTCGTCGCTGTAGCTCTCGCAGTCCGGGCAGTTCACGCCGAGGATCGCGTAGGAGTACGACAGTCCGCTCGCACCGTCTCTAATCGAATTGCACGAGCACCGAAGCTGTTCTCTGGGTGTGTATTCCATGTCCGCGAGAGCCGCATCGGTGATGTCGATAGTCATTTGCTTCCCTCGACGCGGTAGCCGGCTTGTCGCATGATGTCGGCGATGCTGTCGAGGGTTTCGGGCGTCCAGGTGACACCGTCCATCAGTTCCTGGATTGCCAGTAGTGCAGCGTCTGAATTCATCGGTGAGTCCTCGTTGATGGTGGGCGACGAGCCAAGGGTGCGGTGGTCAATTCAAGACCAGGGCGATGGCCGTGGCCACTGGCCAGGTGCGCAGGTGACGGTGTTCATCGGCGAACTGGACTGCCATCTCGTTGACGCCGATGATGACGCCCGACACTGCGAAGATTTGTTCGTGGTGAGCAAAGAACACCGTCGCACTCACCGCTCCGAACCCGACAGTCAGCCGAGACGAGATCAGCTCTGCGACAACGTGTGGAGCACTGTGACCGTTGACGGCGCGGGCGATCGCGGCGCCAGACGAGACGATCTGATCGAGAGCGGAGTCGAGTGAGACTGCGGCGGCCGAGTAGGGGCCGAATGCCGGGACGGTCCGCTCGGTGACCAGGCCTGCGGGTTCACGTGTCATGAGGTTCATCGGTGACTCCTTGAGATGTCGGTCCAGCGAGAGGGGCGTCGCAATCAGCCGTGCGGCCGCTACTCGTACTTCCGGCCTGGGCGATGCCCTGGCGCTCTCTTTTCAGATGCTGTTCAGATCCGCATCTGGCCTGCGTAACACCTGTCCCGTTTGCCAGCAATGTCTGTGCTACCGTCAGTATTGAGTGGCCCGGGGACGGTTTCGCAGCCGAGCGAGACTGCCCGGTTCTCTCTGTTTGTAGAAAGGCACACCATGGGATTTGCCCTCACGACCAATCAGGCGGCCTCATTTCTCACTGATCAGCTCACGACTGGCGGTACCGCACCGACGATCACCGACAAGAAGGTGTTGGCGCAGGTGAGAGCGGGCTTGTTTCCCTCGGTCGGCGACGGAAGACAGGTGCGCATCGACAGCGACGTGCTTGCGGCGTTCGCTCGAAAGACCAGATACGTCCAGGACCCGGAAGAAATCGACAGGGAGGTCTTCCGGGTCAGTGTGTTGGAACGACAAGAGCGAAACGGTGCGGTTCTGGATCGTGCGACCGGGGCGTTGCTGAGCGAGCTCATGGGTGTCGACTACACCAAGCCACAGGACATCGACGGAGTCGAAGGTGTGTGGGAGCTTTCAGAGGTCAACTGCGAGAGGATGATTGACACCGCGTGCACATTGTTGGCGACCTGTAAAGGGTACGTGCATCCCGACCACGTGAGGTCGGTAATCGGCTGGCGGCGAATCGAAGGGTCAAGCCGTAAGTACTTCGATACGACTGTCGCGCGAGCGAACGTCCGCGGCGTGGTCGGGACAGGCATTTGGATCGATGTACCTCCTGGCCGCGAATCCGACTTTCTGGTGAAGGGTTCGCGTTAGTGCGACATACGAAAGCGTCCGGCTGTTACGGGTCGGGCGCTTTCGCGTTATATGGCATCGCCGTCGAGCACTGCGAGGAGACGCTCGAGGATGGCGTCGGCTCGGTTTTCGATGGCGTCGAGTGTCGATGTGACATCGGTGAGTGCTTCGTGCGCCCGTCGGCGGGCCTCGATACCGGCCTCGTAGTGTCGATCGTCCAACACGACCTCGGGGTACACGATCGGCTCGTACGCCGGGGCGTCATCGGTCCTGCGCGCAGGCCTGCGATGCGGATGATGCGTCGCCGCTTGGCCATTCAGGTGTGCAGTGAAGACTCGCGCGACCGATTGCGCCGATAGGACCGATTTGCCGAAGGGCGTGTGCCCCCAGCGGTCGATGGGCGTGAACAGCGGATCCGCCTGATGCTGGGCGGCGCGTTGTTCGGCAACCTCGCTTGGCGGATAGCTGGTCGGCAAGGTGCCGGTGTCGAGACGGTCCGCGAGTAGTCGGGTAGAGGGGGCTCGGTCCTGGAACGCAAGGATCTCCGACCACTGTTGGTAGATCTGCGCAGGTGAGAGCGAACCGGGTAGATAGAACGGCGGGAGAGTGAGGGTGTGAACGCTCTCGACAACGAGGGCGTCATCGTCGATATACAGGTCACAGCGACGTAGAGTGCTGATGTGCTCGAAGCTCAGGCCGGAGACGGCGAGAAGTAGAACCAACCCGTCGCGTCGGCCGAACAGTCCCGCTGTCCATCCTGCGGTGGGCAAGTGATCAACGATCCCGGAGATTGTCGATCGAAGTTCCGACAATCGTTGCGCCCGAACCCGTCCGATCATCCGCCGGATCGTGTCCGCACTGCCCGGCGCTGGTAGATCCGCGCTGCGATGCACGGTGTTCACAACAGTGATGCGGCGGCGCTGTGTGGCGAGAGCCGCGGGGTTCTCGGCGATGAACGCCCCAAGAGTGAGCGGGTCGGCGGGGAGGGCCACCATGTCGGCACCGGCGCACCAGTCGTCGAACAGCGCCCATACAGGCCGATCCTTCGCACTGAGAGAGATGGTGAAACCCATCAGAGTCCGATCTCGTTCACAGCGTTATTCATGAGCGGAGCGTTCTCACGGGCGTAGACCTCGAGCATGTCGGTCGACTTGTGGCCTGTCTGGCGCATGATCGAGTGAGCGTCGGCCCCGTTGCGAAATGCCTGAGTGACGAACCCTGCACGCAGCGAGTGCCCGCCGAGGGAGGCAACCAGGTCTTCGTTGTAGCCAGCAGCTCCGGCTCGACGCCGCACAGCGGCGTGAACGCTCGCACCGGACAGCGCGGTGGACGAGAGGTTTCCGTTCTTGGCGATGGATCGGAAGAACGGAGAGGATGCAGGGGTTCGCGGGCCAGTCGTTCGGCAGAGATGTTCGGTGAAGTCGGAGGGTCCGCGTAGGAGCCTGATCACCGCCGGCCGGCCGCCGCGTTCGTGGGCAGCAACGACCTCCCACCATCGCATCGCGGCGCACGGCGGGCAGCTCTGGTGGGTGACAGTGAACGGCAGAGCTTTGACAGTGCCGCGCCCGCTCTGGTCGGTCTTGGATTTGCGCAGATGGATATGAAGTCCGTCGAGACGGTTGACGGAGACGTCGGCGCACCGTAGGTCCGCAAGCTCGCTGCGGCGAAATGCGCCGGCGAACCCCATCAGCAGGAGAGCACTGTCGCGGCGCTCGAGTACTTCGCTCGCCCAGCCGGCGATGGTCTCGCGGGCGATCCCCACCATCGTCACGATGTCGGTGACGAGTAGCGGGGCCATCTGTTTGCGGGGGCGGTCGCCAGCAGAGGCATAGGTGCGGCGAATGCCCGACAGAGTCGCACGGACGGCCTCGTGGTCGGTAGGGCTGATGTGTCCGTTCGTGCGGTGGGTGTGCGCGATCGCGGCCATCCACTTCGAGAGTGTCGCAAGAGCGAAGACGCGGTCGCCGTCGGGAGTGAAGGTGTCTGATGCCTCGACGAGGTAGGCGGCGACGGTGACCGGATGCGCGGGGAGCGCGATGTGCCCGTTGGTGCGGCACCAATCGTCGAATCGTCGCCAGGCCGAGGTGTAGGCCTTCAGCGTCCCTGCCGACCGCGAGGCTGCCATCGACTGCACGATTCTCGCGGCCACGGAGTCAGACAGCTGCGGGGGGACGGCCGCAGAGACCTCGTTGGTCACGCTGACAGGGGCCGGTACTTCAGGTCGAGACGCCATAAGCCCACCGTACAGAGCCCCACCGACACTTTGTTATGGGAAAAGTGTGCTGAGGTGGGCTTTTGCAGGAGACGCTGCGGGAAACAGAATTCTCATAAGCGACCGCCGCTCAATCAGGAGTGACAACGTCCGGAGTTCGGAAACCCGATTTTGGGGGCTGCTGGAATGTTGTGATTGTGAAGTGAGACAGCCTTTCTGTCCAATCGTGACCAGGGCTTGTCCAGCTCCTGAAGACCGCCCGCCTGGAAGAGCCCCGGCCGCGCTGGCTTCCCTTGACATCGCCGCAGGTCCGGACCCCTCATCGCCAACCCGAGGACGGCTCTGGCTGGTCTTCCACGTTGGGCAACTTGACTGACACAACGCGCGCAGAGACCGACGAAATTCGATCGTTGGACAGCTTATTTGCCACACCGACCAGGCATTCCAGCAGCAATGCGGTGGACAACTACCTGGTCCGTCTGGACAACTTCAATGTCACTTGACAGTGATGTGCGCGATGATGGCCAGAACCGCACGCTCGGCTGTAACCACTCGCTACCTGCTGGAACGCACACCGTAGATGCGCGGCAACAGTCCTTGGCCGAATCAGCGTTGTGAGCGCCCCTGATAGCTTCAGCTGGCCGATCGCCGATCAGCGATACTTCGGTGATGGCGACCAACACCTGGATCAAGTCGATGAACCGGCGGATGACGCGGAGGCTGACCGCAGTTATCAGGTACCGAATGGCTCCTCTGGCAATTGCCGTAGGTGTATCGGGTGTCGTGCTGTCGATAACGGCTGTGCTCTGGGGCTCGTCGGTCGGCGCAGTCGGATCAGCCGCAGCCTGGGTGGGTGCCATCCTCACTGCGGCGGCAGTGTCGGTTGCACTGTTCACGAATAGGACCGACCGGATATTCACGGTCAATCGGCAAGCGGGCCGCGCCGTAGCCGATCTCTGGGCAGCAGTCGTTGCTGTCCGTAGACCGCTGTCGGCATTCGACTCCGTTGCCCGCCATCAAGGAGGACTCGACAAGGGAGTCCCGTCTGCCGAGCTCGACCTGTTGTCCAAAGACCTGGAGCAGTCCCTGATCGCCGTCGAAGCGGCAGCGTTCTACGCACGGCTTGTTCTCGACGAAGGACCCGTGCTCACCGATGTCGAGGCTGTTGCAGATTTATTGAAGGAACTGCGTGCCTACTTCGAGGAAGGCGGTGACGAACACACCCGCGTTGACACCTCGCGGCCACCGGGCCCTTCCGACATCGAATTCGGCGTCGATGACTGGCTGGACAACCTCGACGATCTGCTACGCCTGGTGATGATTGCCGAAGAAACTTTCGTGGAAGGTATCCGGCATTACTTCCCGGTGAGCCCCGGCCAAGTAGCGGCGACGAGGAACGGTGATCATGGAGAACTCGGGAAGAGCGCCTACTTACGGGGTAAAGCCGAAAGCCATTCGCGTACGTACCGACGGTTCGCACCACCGCAGTCGTGGCGAACAAGATGGAGATAGTCCGGTCACGGCGTGCCCGCGGCAGTGAAGTACGTACATCGTCCGGTGTCAATTTACGACATCGTCGCTTCCTGCGCGATCGTCGCCGGGGTGTCAGTGAACCTTCGACTCGGCCAACTTCACCATTTTGGGATCAGGTGTCTTCTTCTGCTTCTGGGCCGCCTTGACTGCAACCTTCGCTGCGGCGCTCCGAACGCTTGCACTGCGCACGGCCGCCGTGGTGCTTGTATGTTTGCCGGTGGTGGGTGTCATTGTCCGTCTCCGATCGTGTCCTGTTGAGTATCCGCCTCGGCTGCATTCGACGCCAACGCTTCGATGATTGCAGCTTCGGAGTTGGTGGCCAGATCCGAGTCGAGTAGTCCTCCGAGGATGACCCACCCCGTCTCGGCTTCGTCGTCGTTGCCGCTTGTGGTGCGCTCCAATGCCCAGGTGGCTCGTCGCCACCATTCGGTGCGCCGATCGCTTTTGTCTTTTTGCGCGATGGTGAAGTACACACCGACCACGGCAACTGCCGCGGCAAGGAATGGTGTTGCGATCTGCACCGAGGTCAACACTGTGTTGCTCATTGATCTTCTCTCGAATCGGCCATCAGCGATTGCGTTGCGGCCGGGGGCGGCCATCGCCCAGGTGGGCCGGTGGGGACGGTGTCACGAAACTGTAGAGAAAACGAAACGCCGCCTCACTGTGCAGGAGGCGGCGTTTCGTGGGCAATCGAGTTGAAAGGTAGAGCAATCAGCGAGGGATCAGGGTGTTGTTGCCGATCAGAAGGGGACCGAAGAACGATTCGCCGCCGATGTACAGGCGCTGGAAACCGTCGTCGATGAACCCGCCGACAGGAAGGTCGTTGATCACGTGGTTCACGGGCCCGAACGGCGAGAAGAGAGTGAGCACGTTGCCTTCGACCCGTGCAGGCGCAGCCGACGGTATCCCCAGCGTGACGGTGGTGAAGGTGTAGTCACCCGACGGGACGGCTGCGGAGGCGGCGGGTGCCGCGATGACCGAGCCGACGATGGCGGCACCGGTAGCGGCAGCGGTTACTCCCGCAGCGGCGATCCGGCGTGTGAACTTGTTCATGATCCTGTCCTCCCGACATGTCAGCGACGACTCGGAGCGGTTGCTCCAGGACGGTCGGTGCCGACTTCTAGTAAGAGGGTATATGGATAGTCCACGAGATACTCCAGGAGAAACTCCAAACCGTCGAACTAGGGGTTCGCAGGGCCGCTGGGCGCTCCGAGAAGACCGGCCGCGTCGAGGATCTCGAACGGGTATCCGCAGGCCTCTGGTGAGTCGATGCTGGGCTCGGTGATCTCGGCATCCGGAGTTGTGACACCGAGTTGACCCCGCTCGCCATACTCGGACACCTGCAGAACTGCAGCGATCTGCTCGGGTGTCAGACCTGCCCGGTCCTGGTCGAGTACGAAGTCGGTGTAGGGCAGGCATAGCCACTGAGTCACGGCGCTGGGGGCATCGTCTTGCGCGGCTACCGTTCGATCAAAAGCGGAAAGCAGTGCCCACCCTGCGACCATGGCGACGAGAATGACGACGAGGAGGACTGCAGTGAGGGTGGCCGTCACAGTTTGGGCGAGAGTGCTCTTGGGGCGTGAGGTCGGCTGGGATTTGGTCGATTCAGGAATCATCGGTGTCTTTCGTGAGGGCCGGTTTTCCGGCATCGGCGGCGGGAACAGTTCGGGCCCCGGAACGAGTGCTCCGAGGCCCGGTGGTTGGTTGTGTAGCAATTAGAGATCGAAACGTCAGTCGCCGAACTCCGGCGATTTCTTCGGGGAGGCTGGGAAGCGATCGTTCGGCAAATTGAGGAGCTTTGTTGCGATGTTGTCGCGATCGGCTCGCAAGAGCTCGTCGAGACTTACTCCCGATGGGCGCCCGAGCCGTTGCCCGGTCAAGTGGTACACCGAGCCGAGCTCGCGCTCACCGAGCTGGATTACCTCGCGTACGGGGGTTCCGCCGGCCTCTTCCGCGGCACGTTCTCTCCAGACGAGTCGGTACTTGGGTTTCGAGTCGGGGTCTGTCTGGATGTAGACCTTGTTGCAGTCGGACAGATCCGGGTAGGAACCCATCTGTTCCAGGGGCCGTACCGGGATCTCACCGTCCCGGATGGCCGCGAGGGCACTGAGTGTGACGGTGAGCAGGCGGCGGGATTCCCCTGTCGGGTTCCGGGCGGCGGCGGTCGCAAGACTTTGCAGATCGCGCTCGAAGGCGGGATGCAGAGCGAGCACGAACGGTGAACCGGCCATCGTCAGCTCTGTTCGGTTCGGGTCTGCTTGTCAGCCCAGTCGTCGCCGACGTCGCCGAGGGTCCGAGCGAAGGCCTCGAGATCTGTCGGCGCGATGGTGGTGTCGGAGTCGTTCAGCCTGCGATCGAGCTCGGAGTAGAACAGATCTTCGGAGTCGAGTACGCGACGGTCGTACTCGCGTAGTCGGAGAAGGTCGGCGATGGGAATCAGGGCGGCGACAGGCTTGTCGTTGGCGCCGATGATCATGGGCTCCGGTAGACCTTCGGCGAAGCGGCCGATCATCCGCAGAACTAGGCCGGGGGCCTGCGCCAAAGGTATGAGGTTGAAAGGTTCATCAGTATTCTGACTCTGAGCGTCGGGCATGGTGTTCTCTTTCGGTGTCGTGTCGCAACCTGAATCTGAAGTAGTGAAACTGGCTTCGCGGTTCCTCTCCGACGGGCTGCAAAAATCCTAGACCTGCTGGTATCCGACAAGGGGCATGTCATCTCCGGCCGTGGGGCCATCTGGGTCGATGAGAGTCCCTGCTTGGGTCAGATCGGCGGCTGGCTGAGTGTAGTGCTTACCACTTCCCTCTGACCGGTATATCAAGGTCAGCTCACTGATTGGCCGATAATTATTTGTATCCTCCATTACGTCTTCCTACTAATGTGTGACAGGTCACAAATGGCCTGGTGGGTTCTATGAGAATTCGGGCTGGAGCCGATCAATCTGATTTGCAGCCGTTGCGTGGGGCCTTGTGTAACTGACCAGATGAAGATCAACTCCGGGGCGGTCGATTGGACCCCCCCGGAGTTGATGGTGAACAGACCCTGCATTTCAGGAACGATCACGCTCACCGATCAAAATGGCGTTTCCTGCCCGTCTCCTGCGACCGTGGACGCCGACACCGGCACTCGTGTGTCTATACCGACTTCGATGCCGAGCGCATTGATCTGATCGACGACATCGCCTGTGACCAGGTCCGCCTCAGCGACCTCCACAATGCCGACCTCGTCATCACTCGGAGCTGCTGCGTTCTCGACCTCTCTACGACGCAGAGCGTCGACCACAGCTTCGTAGTCGGTCTCGATCCGAGGCTTTGCGGTAGAAACACCCGCGAGGATCACCTCGTCGATCTTGGCCCGAGTCAGTGCCACGTACAGCAGGCGCTTGTACGACTCGTCCTTGCGACTGTTCGAGGTCTCGGGCTGCAGCACGACCACCACGTGGTCGAACTCCATTCCCTTGACACCGTGGACGGTCGAGACCATGAGCTTGGGGTCACGAGCGGCCATCTCCTCTTTGCGGATTGCGTTCTTCTGACCGGTCAGCGAATTCCGGATCGCGTTGTTACGAATTTCGTAGTCCAGAATCGACTTTCGCAGGTACAGGAAGAAGTTGGCATCGGTCATCATTCCCGAGGCCACCATGGCAAGCCATCCCTGGCACGGACCATTGGTCTGCTTCCACCAATCGACCAACGCATCGGTGAGGATGCGCTCGGCGATCTCGGTGTTACGAGGCTCCAGGGAGCTGATCTGCGCGCGGATCTGCTGATGGAACGTGAACGGAGCGACAGCCGGTTCGACACAGGTCACCTGATCCCAGTGACGCGCAATGAAGGTGGAGAAGGTCTTCATGCTGTACGCGCGATCGCTGACGAGGTTATGGACAGCCTCGTCCGGGAACATCTCGACCAGAACCTCCTGAGCCATCTTGGCGTGACGGCGGGTCTGGCATAGTACGACAGTGGTGTCGCGGGCAGCGAGATTGTTCGTGAAGTACTCCGTGAGTTTCTCGCCGCGGAGATACTGCTTGAGATTCTGATCGAAAGCCTTCTGTGTTCCGCAGGACTTGCTCATCAGACGCACCGAAGCCGTGAAGCTATCCACCGTCGACGTCACGACGGAGTTGGCCTGCAACTGGATGTTGGTGAAGCGATTGGCTTCGATGTCGCTCAAATGGATATTGGCGAAGTCGAGGATTTCCTGAGCCGATCTGTAGTTCGTGGACAGTTTGCAGACCGTGAATACCCCCGAGGCCTCCAGCGCGGACAGTGCCTTCGGATTCGCCGCCCGAAACTCGTAGAGGGTCTGGCTGGCATCGCCGACCATGTACAGCGCGCACTGATGCTTTGCTGCATAACGCATGGCGTAGACGAACTGGAAGGCGCTGTTGTCCTGCACCTCGTCGATGATCAGGTAGGCGGGGCTGGCGTACGGCTCCACAAGCCTCTCGATGAGAAGGTACGACAGAATGATCTCGAGTTCGAGAGTCGTCTGACCGATTGTGTTGAGGATGGTCACGACCTCGCTGGTGTAGCGCTCGATGAACGCACTCATCGCGATGATGTCCGCGTTCGTCTCTTTGGTGATCGAGTTGCTCACCAACCGGTGGAATTCGCTGAGGACTTCGTCGGTGTGGACTTTCGCTCCGAAGTAGATGCCCAGCGAGTTCCTGATCGTCTCCATAGTGGAGAGCTCCTGGTCGGCGAAGTTCGTCGTGTAGATCTCGTGGATCATTCTGGCGATCGTCTTGGACTCGACGCCGGGATTGCGATCTCGGATCTCGTCCGCTGCGGCGTTCGTGAAGGACAGCGTCAGAATCGAGCTGGCCGGAACGGAGCAGCCTTGGGTGAGCATCTTGATGCGTTCGGTGATCGTCCAGGTCTTCCCTGCGCCCGCGCCGGCCACCACCATCACCAGCGGATCGGTCGTCTGCACGGCCTCACGCTGCTGAATCGAGGCGTAGTCCGGAATGGTGTACCGCGCCGGATCGACGGGGCCCGGTACCGGCAGTAGATGTTTGACGGCATGGAGGCGTTGCAATTCAGCGTTCTGCTTGAGCTGCATGTTGCGTGAGATCAGGGCCGACGAGATCGGCCCCGAGCCGTCCAGTTCGAGCAGCCCCGCATAGATCGCGGTGTAGGCCTCAAGCGGAGTGGCGAAGTTGTCCAGGAACGCCAGCTCGCGACCAGCGGAATCCATCTCGACCACCTCGACGCTCGTGCCGCGTGCCGTTGCAAGCCAGTTCGCTGCGGAGTAGAGCCGGTTGATGAAGGACATGATGGGTTCGACGACGAGCTCGGTTTGAAAAAGCTCGGCCGCACTGCACAGGCGGTCGTACACCGAGTAGTGATCGAGCGACCAGGAGACGAAGCCTTTCTTGTCGAAAGCCGGCAGGGACACCGAACGACCCGCCAGATAGCCCACTGTGGACTCGATCATCTCTGCCAGCGTCTCGGGGACGTTGAACGAATAGTTGATCGACACGAACGATTCGACGCCTTCGAACCTCAGCGGATCATGGGTCAGGACGTCAGTGACAGCGGCGATCTCGCTGATCGACGGAGCAGTAACAGGATGGCCGTCGGAATCGAGAAGCACTGTGGTGCCGTCGACTTCGTACAGCTCGTCGGTGTGCTCATCTTCCGCGATCACGTACAGCTCCACCCGGTACCGAATGTGGGTGGTCTTGGTCCAGGCGTTCTTACCGGTGCTGACGTCCATGATGCCGCGGTCACGCAACACCACGAGCTGCGGTTCGAGGTTGAGCCACAGGCGGAAACCGGGCACACCGCCGCCGAGGGCCTTGCTCACGTCGAACATGTCCTCGACGAGACGGACCGAGACCTTCTTGCCCTTCTTCTCTTCCTCGAAGTGGGCCGTGGGCGGCACTGGGAAACGGTAGAGGTACGGGGCGGCGTCGAGCTCGGCCGCCGTCTGGCCCGCTTGCGAACGAGCGACGTCGATCGCGTACACGCGCTGCAGCGCTTCCTCGAAGTGCAGCTCGAACAATGGCTGAGTGACGAGAGTGCGAACAGAGGTCTCGCCGTCGATCTGCTCCTTGGTCGGAGCATCGACCTTCGGTATCGGGTCGTAGCTCAGGTCGGGATTGGCCGGATGTACGGAGATGTCGATGCGGCCACGGTTGCCACCGGTTCCGCTGATGTCCTTGTGGAAATCTTTCGGGGTGTACTTCGGTTCGAGGTTCTGACCTGAAAGGTCGTCTTCGATGATGAGCGGCTGGATCGGCATGCCGGTCTCCTTTTCACGTGGTCAGTGGTGGCGTCTGTGGTGGTCCAGCTCGCTGAAGTCCCGCGATCCAGCCGGCACTCAGCCCGGCTGGTGAGCTGTCTCTGACTCCCTCCGGCGCGCCCGATGGGCGCGCGCACTGCGCTCTGCAGTCCGATCAAGGCGATGAGCCACCACATACCGACCCGAATGGATCCTCTCGGCGAAATATCGCGACCGGGGCAGCAACAAGCCGCCCCGGTCGGAAGGTGATCTCAGGTCAGAACTGGTCCAGCGCGAGCAGGGAGAGAATCCGGTCCTCTTCGTCGGCCCCCTCGGGCAACCAGTTGCCGATAACAGCAGGCTCGGGACGGCCGCGGTCAGGCTTGGCGGTTCCGACGCCGAACAGCGAGAGTGGCGAGGTGGTGACCGAATCGGCGCGCTGATCTTCGTGGATCTGCACCGCCTGGTCGACGAGAAGAGTCAGACCGTGCTCGAAGGTGAACAGACCGCCGTTCTCGATGGCCCAGACCAGAGCGTCGGTGGCAGACTCGCCACTGTCCTGATGGATGTTCTCGCACGAAATCACCGTGGTTGCGGCTGCTTCGGTGAGGTTTTGTGCGTAGGCGCTCGGGGCCAGTTGCAGGAAAGTCATGATGTCTCCTCGTTGGTGTCCCCGTGAGTGGGGTGGGTGGGTGTCGGTCAGATGGCCGTGAGCCGTCGCGCTCATCGGCGATGCCCTGTAATTGGGCCGAACGTGCGGCCCAGATCAGTTGTCGCCGTAGTGATGTGCGACGTAGTCGTCGATCTCGGCCTCGATAGCTGAGGCTGCGCCGGGGTCTACGAGATGCGGAGCGATGGCCAGCCGGTAGCTCGATCTCAAGTCGTCTATGAGCTCGAAGACCAGTTCCTTAGTGTCGAGGTCGGCGAGTCCTCGTATGGCCTGATCGAGATCGCTCATGATCTCGTCGGGGCTGCGGGTTTCGAAAGGCGTGGTCATGGTTGTGTCTCTTCTCGGATGGGCGGACCTGCCCCGTCTAGAGCACGCAGGGGCCTGGCGAGTCGCGAGGCCCCTGCGCTGTGCGGGTGAATTACTAGCTGGGATCGAGGATCTCCTCGATCCAGTTCCGGACCGTCGGCTCGGCCGGCCGCGCGCCCTGGGCGGCCACGTAGCTGCTGTCGATGAAGTCGGCGATCTGGTCGTCGCTCAGCTCTTCGGGCAGTGACGCGGCCAAGAACGGGTTCGTCTTCTCGATCTCGGCACGAAGGCGCACGAATGCAGCAGCGAGCACTTTCCCGTACGTCTGCTCCGAGATCAGGTCGAAGGCGACAATCCAGGAGAACCTGCCCAGCAGCTCGGGCTCGAAACCGCCTCCACCACCAT
This sequence comes from Rhodococcus sp. NPDC080181, assembly GCF_040702225.1. Lineage (NCBI taxonomy): Bacteria > Bacillati > Actinomycetota > Actinomycetes > Mycobacteriales > Nocardiaceae > Rhodococcus > Rhodococcus sp. NPDC080181. Next base: position 20,561 of record NZ_JBFBKN010000024.1, on the reverse strand, counting down.
GTGTTTCGGTGAGCGCCTTCGTCAGCTGCTCTCGTGTCAAAGAGTGCGCTCCCGCCGGCGACGTCGAGCTGAAGCCCAGCGACATTCCACCCTTGGAGATCGCGTCACGACCAGCGTTGGTGGTGGCGATGATCAGAGCCTTGGAGAAGTCGACCGTTTTGCCAGACGCCATGCGCACCGTGCCTTCCTGCAACGCTGCCAGGAAGATCCGCTGCACGTCGCGGTGCGCTTTCTCGAACTCGTCGAGGACGATCACCTGTCGTGGGTTGGCGTCCAACGGGTCGAAGGGCATCTCCTTGTTGGAGTCCGACCCGACGTACCCGGGAGCGGATCCGAGCAGTCGCGTGATCGACATAGATTCGGAGTACTCGGCCATGTTGAAGATGATCGGCTCGGTACCCATGATCGAATGCGCGATCTGCCGGGCAACCTCGGTCTTACCGACACCGGAGGTACCGGCGAACATCCAGCCAATGGGCTGCCGGCGCGGGAAGATCCCGCGAGCGTCCCTGCGCAGGAGTGTGATTGCTCTGGCACACACCAGCTCCTGACCCTCGATGCGGGCGAGTGCTTCCGTCAGGGCAGCCTCGTCGAATCCGCGAGCGACGGCGTCGGAGCCGTGCATGCTTTCCGCGGTCTCTTTGATCACTGCTCGGGTCAATGGAAGTGCGTCCGTGGGAGCCATCAGCGCAGCGATGTCCGGCTTGTGCCTCTTGATCGTGAGCTTGGCCAGCGACCTGTCCAGGAGGGTCAGGGCACTGTCCGGGCGATGGAGGGTGGTGAGGTGCTCGTCGGCAAGGGTGATGACGTGATCGAGAACGGTCTCGTCCGCCGACACAGACTTCTTGTAGTGGGTCAACAGACCCGGCAGGACTGTGCGCAGGACCTGCAGAGTTTGATCCTGGTTGAGCTCGGAGACTCCGATCCGGGTGAAGCGACGCGCGAACGCCGGATCCGACGTCAGACGGCGGCCCTCTTGATCGGTGGTGGCTCCGATGACCCGGAGATCGCCGCGAGCGAGAGCAGGTTTGAGCGATTGTGCGAGTTCTTCGTGCGAAGTGGAGCCGTGGCCGTCAGCGGGAACGAGCTGGTGGATCTCGTCGATGAAGAGGATGACGCCGTTCTTCGGCTCCTTCGCGAACGCGATGAGCGCCTCGAGCTTCTGCTCCATCATGCCGCGGTACATCGTCCCTGCCATTAGCGACGACAGATTCAGTTCGTAGATCGTCTTGTTCTTCAACCGCGGCGGAACCGACGGGTCCTTGGTAGCGATCCGACGAGCCAACTCCTCGACGATGCGGGTTTTGCCGACACCGGCTGGGCCCAGAAGGATCGCGCTGGGCTTGTTCTTGCTGATGAGGGCTGCTGCCGTGCGGTCGATCACTTCGTCCCGGTACTCGGCCGGCAGCGCGGCGGCAAACTTTTCGTTGTAGTCGGTGAGCATGGACTTGGCGACGTCGTCGGGGTCCTCGGGTGCCGCCCCGCCGGGCAGAAATCCGCCCATGAGCGCACCGAGCGCACTACCCGACATCGGGGTGGCCGATCCGGGACCGGCGCCGGATCCCGTCTTGTCGTCGTCGGAGAAGTCGTGCATGTCCTTGGCTACAACCGTGAATCCGTTGTGGCGCAGAGCAGTGTGGTGTGTCATGGGTGAGATGTCCTCTCTCGGAATGGATCAGCAGCGCGGGGGTGGCCGCGAGGTCTGTGGGGAAGTTCGACTGGCGAAGGGGAGACGAGAGTGAAGATCCCGTCTCCCCCTGTTGGTCACCGGTTGTCGAGCGCCGCCCCCGCATAGCCCATGCCGAGGATCTTGGCGTCGATGTTCGGATCGAGCGGGCGCATCGAGTTGATGAAATTGGCGCAGTTGTACTTGACCGAATCCCAGCTGTGCACGTTCGAGCGGTCGAATGCCGGGAGGTAGACGACGTTCTCCGGGTGGGTGAACATGTGCGAGGAGTTCGCGACCCAGCCGAAGTCGGTGGCGACGACGTTGAGCCGACGGCGACGGTCCACGCTGGCCTGGACGAAGTCGTAGATCAGGGTGAAGTTGTTGCCGCCCCCGACTTTTGGCACTGCGGCAATCAGTTTTCTCATCTGGTCGATCGACTTGCCTTTGACCGGCAACAGAATCTCCGGAGCGAGCAGGTGGCTGTGCGAGCTGAAATAGAAGTTCATGTCGAACTTCTTGGCCATCATCATCAGGAACAGGGCGCCGTCCATGTAGTCCTCGAGACTCATCGAGCCGGAGGTGTCCGGGTAGTAGTGAATGTCGGGCATGAACTCATTACGCAGGGTGGTGCCCGGTACGTCTGGGCTGTCGGGTCGACGGCGGTTGGCCCGGGAGAAGGTTTTCTGCCGGTAGAGCCGGACGTTCTCCGACTTGTTGACCTTCGCCATGCGGTCGAGCTTGAGCCGCAGGTCCATCAGGATCTGCTTCGGCGGTGGGGCCGAGTCGAAGAAGTCACCTGCCTGGGTATCTCGGCGAGTCTTTTCTTCGAGTTGACTACGTGAGTTGACAGCCGTTCGCTGGGCATTTCGCAGCCGGTTGGCGGCTGCGCCGAGGCGGGTGATCGTCCTCATCGACATGATTTTCAAACCGCTGTTGAGCTGCTTGGTCACCCACGTCCACTGAGTCCTGATGTCGGACGGAACGCGTCGAGCGTGAGCGTCGAGATTGACGAAGACAATGGTCTCGGGGCAGATCAGTTCGCTGAGGTCGAAGGGCATCAGCGCCGCATGCGCCGGCACGGCATCTGCTGCTGCCGTTGCCCGTTCGCTCTTGACGAAGGTGAAGAGCGAGTGCACGACCAGTCGGGCGAACGAGTAGTCCTCGGTGGGTGTGCCGGCGCGCGAACGCAGACGCAGAGTCTCGGTGAGATCGTTCAGGTCGATGGCTGCACACTGACGGCACTTGTCGAGAACATCCGAGGAGATCTTGCTGCTGGCTTGCAGAGCCGTCGCCACCATCATCAGATGTTCGCCGAAGCGCTCGAAGGTGTCCGGGCCGAGCATCGCGACGCCGAGGGTCGGGGGACGGAAAGTCGCCGCCAGAGCGACGAAGAACTGCGTCCATGCGGTGTCTCCCTCGTCATATGCGGTCGGTGATGCGCCGGCACCGATGAGTGCGAGCAGTTCCTTCGCTGCGGGTGAGACGGAGTTCTCGGCTGAGTAGATCACCCGGCCCGGTTCCGGGGCCGGCATTCCAAGTTCGCCCAGGCCCTGATTCAGGAAAACGTGACGAACGTAGGGATGCGATGCGCGCGAGATCGCAGATGTCGTCTGTGCCAGCAGATCCAGAGCAGCGGCATTGCTCTCAGGTGTGTCGCCGCGGGTCTCGCCGGTGAAGGCGTCGACGAGAATCGGAGTGGCCAGGACCTTTCCGAGAGCTTCTGATGAGATCGGGTTGCCCGACACCGAGTCCACGGCGGTCGCCGGCACACTGGGGACCAGCGGCGAGAGCAGATGCGAGAAGGCAAATTTCGAGAGCACCGCGGTGGGGTCGTACTCGATGCCAGGATCGGCCGAGTCGGTGACGAGTGGCGGCGGGAAGTCGAATGCGCTGAGACGGTGAGGCGTCTGCCCCGAGATGACGATTGCCATGGGAATGGCCCTTTCTTGGTGTGCGAGAAGTGGTCTCGGATGTGTGTCGAACCATCTCCGGGAACGCCGAAGCCCCGGATCGCAGCGAAGCGATCCGGGGCCGTGGTGTCGAACGGTCAGGCTGCGAGGAAGTCGTGAATCCGCGACAGCGACAGGACCAGTGGGGCGTTGGATTTGTCCAGGAAGTAGCTCACCGATGCGGGGTTGAGCGCATTGGACGTTGCTCGGTTCAGCAGGGCGCTCTGCTGATCTTTCGTGAGCGAGGAGAGCGCGCCGTCGTCGACGATCCGATCGAGAACCTTCTTGGTGAGATCGTTCTCTGCCTTGGTTGTCAGGGCGAAGATGAGCACGTCGGCCTGCTTGTCCGTGGTCAGAGAGGACACGATCTGTTCGATCTGGTTCTGGGTCGTCGCTGCACGCAGCTTGTCCCAGGCCGCCGGGCGGGCGATGGTCATCGACCCCGGTCCTGAGCTCGCGGCGGGTGCCAGCAAGGACACCAGCAGTTTGGCGTGGACTTCGTTCGTGAACGCAGTGTTGCCGGTGTGAGCAAGCATGCCGAGCATCAGCTCGGTGGTCGCCTGCCCGTCGGGACCGACAGCTTCCTCGACCGCTAGTTCCGCCATGACCGTGGCACCGAGCTCGTTCATCCAGAGATTGAGCCCCTCGATGGTGCGCGGTGCCGTGTACTGACTCATGTCTTGCGAGTCGTCCATCTGGGTGGAGAACTCCGCCATCTGCCGATCGGAGACGGCCCCTGCACTGACGCTGGGATCATCGTCGTCGTCCGGAGTGGCGACGATCAGCCCGGCCGGGACTGGGCTCTGAAGAACCCAGTCCGGATGCTCGGTGAGCACCTGCCGGATAGCCGGCTGCATGTCGTCGCCGAGCAGATCCAAGAGGACCTTCGCATCGGGACGCACGGGGTACAGCGCGAAGCGCGTGAGCGAGGCCGAGTCGAGCATGGAGATGTTGCCCTTGTCGTTGCCGGTGACGATGAATCGGATGTTGTCGGCGAGCTTCAGATTGCCGCATCGACGAGAGGTCAGCAGTGTCAGCGCCGCCGAGGTGACGTCGGCGCTGGTGCGGTTGATCTCGTCGAGCAAGATGATGACCAGAGTGTCGGGATTGGCCTCGGCATGATCGTTGGCCTCCTGAATCGTGTAGTGCGGGAAAAAGATCTGCACGAAACGATTGGGGTTCTTCGGATCCGGAACGGTCCGTACGCCGGTCAGATCGGCTGCGTCGGAGAGTGTGTTGACGTCGATGGAGAACACGGCGAAGTCGCCGTTCTTGGCCAGCGCGTTGACTGCCATCGTCTTGCCGATCGCGGGCGGCCCGAGAAGGCAGGGCGCGACCCGCGTATTGCGCAGGTCCGGCCGGAGGTGGCGCAGGATGAATTCTTCGTTCAGGAGGAAGGTCATGTCTGGGATCTCTTTCGTGTCGGTGTGGTGTCGTCAGAGGGGCTGTGTTCGGTCGAGAGGGGTCGTTCGCCCTCGGGGCAGACACCTTGCTCGGAGAACCTCCGGTCGCGCCTTCGGCGTCGCCGCCGTCGTTGCACGTCGAGCACTCCTGCCAGCTCTCCTCCCTCAACCCACCACTTGCTCTTCAGCTCTGGGTGTCGAGATGATTCAGCGCTTCGGCGCAGCGTTTGAGCAGGTAGGAGGCACCGGATCGGCGTTCGTCGTGCTTCGCCCGAGGAGGGAGGGTGCGGCGAGCCACGTGGTGCACGACCCGCAGAACTTGCTGGGCGGTCTGTTCCGAAGTGGCCGTGGAGGTTCCGGTGATCCGGTCGATCGAATGCCGGACATGAAGTTTGGCGTGTGCGATCGCAGCAATCCGGATCAGCCGGGACATCTCCCAACGGGAGGTGTCCCCACCGAAGTCGTCGTCGAGATCCCGGGTGCTCTCGTGCCCCAGGCTTTCGATCACGGTGTGGACGACCTCGAATTCCATCGGTGTCAGATCGGGGCCGTCGGCCAGTGCGAGCATCTGGTCGTAGTGCCCGGACGTTCCTTCGCTGGCGGCTTCGCCGCCCGGCGCGATCTCGATCAACTGCCCGAACACGCTTTCCCATGTCAGCATCTCGCCCGTTGGTTCGGCTGCCGCAGCAGAAAGCCGTTGCGAGGGAATCTGCCTGCGGGTGAACGTCGTCCAGTGGTAAAGCAGAACCTCGTACCAACGTTGCGGGTGCTGAAGCTTGGTCGCGCGCGCGGCCCGCGGGAACGACGCGATGTTCGATGGCACCGGCAGCAGCACGTGGTATCCACGCCCTGATCCCGATACTTCCGCATAGAGCGCTGCCGGCTCGGGCGACGCGGTGTTTCCGGTCACCAGACGAAGTAGCTGATCGACGACCCCAGTGGGGCACTCGGGTTCGATGTCGAGAACCATCAGCCCACTCGTCCGCCAGTCCAGATGAGTAGCGACGTTGCTCGCGTTCGGGAGCGCTGCGGTGAGCTCGTCGAGGGTCAGCAGCTGAGCGTCGGCGTCCGAGAGCTGAGCGCCGTGCACCTCGGAGCAGTCGGCTCTGCCGCAGCGTGAACACTGCGAAACGGCGAGGGCCGCGACGATGTCCACGGGACGTTTGTTTGCATCGGAGACTGTCCAGAGTCGGTGAGCAGCAAGCGATGAACGGATATGTGGGTTCGTGTAGAACTCTGGAAAGGTCGAGGACGGGTGCGGGTGTGTGCCCATGAGTGGAATCGGCCCTTCTGTTCGTGAGTGGTCGGTGTGGGCGGAAAAAGCACAGGGCCGCGAGATCCTCTTTCGAGGAGCCCGCGGCCCTGTGGTGGTCGGATCCGAAGATCTGTGACCGGAGGAAAAGCTCAGGCCGGAACCTGGATTCCCGCGCCGCCCCAGCTGGGAGCAGGCGTTCCGGAGAAGGGATCGTCGGGATTCCCTGCGGCCGGTGCTACAGGCGCACCCGGGGCTGCTACCTGGTAAGCGGCGGCCACGGGAACGATCGGTTGTACCGGAGCCATCGGCGCAGCGGGAGCGACCGGTGCGGCTGCGGCCGGCTGGAACGGTGCCACCGGAGCTGCAGGAGCCAGGGGCGCACTCGGAGCTGCGGGAGCCACAGACGCGACGGGAGCGGGGGCAGCTACCGGCTGGACCGGAGCTGAAGGTGCCACGGGCGCCGCCGGCAGACCCGATGCGTCGGTCCTGACGATCTCGTTGGGAACCTCGCTCTCGACGCCGTTGGTGGCGACCAGAGGCGTCGAGAGCGTGATGCCGTAGGACCTGAGATCGAGATTGCGGGCACCGGACTTCGGTGCGTACGGAACCTCCGGGGTCGAGAGGATGATAGCTTCCAGACCGAGACCGAGCTTCTGGTACTCCCGACCGTTCTTGTCCTTCGACTGGTAGGTCACGACGACGATGCGGACGACCGTGTCCCTTGCGATTTCACCTTCGACGTCGACCACCTGGCGGTACGAGCCGGGGTTCTCCGGGTCCACCGTGAGCAGGGTGGGGAGGCTTTTCGTGACGTTCTTCGCCTCGTATCCGAGTCCCTTCTCGGGGTTCTTCTTGTGCTCGAAGAACAGGCTTTTGACGTACGACTCTTCCCAGCTGTACTGGGTCGGGTCGGCGGGAACGATCTCGGCCTGGGACAGAGCGATCAGCGTGTGCGGGCTGTCGGTCGGGTATTGACTCTTCGAGTGGCTGACGCGGCGCTCGAGCTCGACCCCGTCGATCAGGCTCGCGGTACGTGCGAAGGAGATAGCTCCCTGGACGACGATGACCTGTCCGGGACGGATGTTCTCGGCAGTGGGTGTGGTCGGTGCGGTCATGATGACTTCTTCCTGTGCGTGGTGTGGGTGGGGAGGTCTAGTTGGTGAGGTCGGTTTCAATGTCCCGACTCGGCGGATGCGCACGAGCGGTGTTTGCGTGTGCCAGTCGGGTCTCACATGCGTGAGCGCGGCCCGGCTGGCAGCTCGGAGATTTCTTTGCAAGAGGTAGTGGTCGGACGCAGGCGCTCGACCTGGCTCAATCAGTATTCGGGGTGGGCGTCTATCAGGTGAGCCGCCCTGGCGCGGTCCTGTTCTTTCAGTCCGCGCCGGGGTGGCTCAACCCCACTGGAGATGACGCGCCTTCCACAGCCCGTAGTTCTCCACTTTTCACAGACACACCGCAACCCTTCCTGCGGGCGCCTCCGGCGCGCGCGGCGGTAACGAATGGCTTCCAAGATGGTTCTTTTTTCGCAGAAGTGTCTTCACTGCCCGAACCGTCAAAAACCACAGATTTTCCTATACAAACAACAGATTTCTGCGTGATCCAGGTCATGTTTTCATGGCACTTCATATAGTTGCCAAGTTTTTCCTCGATAAAAACTTTGTCGCTCCTACACGCGCCTGACCTGTGCAAAGAGAATATCGAGGCCGCATCCATGTAATATTCGAGATTAATGAAGCCGGCATGGTGTGGTGGCACAGTGACACAAGGGTGAGGTTGCACGCTGATGACGATCAAGGAATCGACGACGGTCTACAGTGACGCCACGGGTGAGGTGGTCGAGAACTGGTACCGGGTGGGTGTCGTGTTCGACAACGCCATCTGGGTCGTCGACGTAGACCGAGACAAGCTGGAAGACGAGCTGAAGGCGATCACCGTATACGACGTGGTCAAGAAGGGTCGCCGAGTCAAGAAAGTCGGTCGCAACGCCCACGGGTCGTTGAACGCCGCCATGCATCACGAAGCCAGGCTGTGGGCCAAGGCCAACGGTATCGATGTAGGCGATCGCGGAATGGTCAGCAAGGAGATCATCACCAAGTACCACGAGGCCAAAGGCATCGGCCCTATCAGCTTGCTGGATCCCGCGCACAGCGAGTAACACCGTTTGACGGCATAAGCCACACCCCCGCACCGTCTGGTGCGGGGGTGTGTTCGCTTCTATCGACTCGAATTGGCTTCGGCGATGGCACCGGCCATCGTCGTCTTGAACTCGGACCGAGTTGCTTGCATCAGACGCTGCTGACTGGCCTGTTTGTCCGACAGAGCGCCGGGCATCGCCATGTCGATGGTCCCCTCGGTCAAGATCGTATGCACGACAACCGGTTTGCTCTGACCGAGACGATTGAGTCGGGCCGGGGTCTGCCCGAAGTGTTCGTTCGAGTCCGGCAGGGTCGTCCAGATCAACGTGTGACCTCCGAACTGCAGATTGAGTCCGTGGCCAGCACTGGCCGGATGGACGAGCATGATCGGAATCTCACCTCGGTTCCACGCCTTCTTTGTGTCGGGCATGCCGTTGTATGCGCGAGCACCGGGATACCCGGCGCGGTGCAGACGGTGGAGCAGAATCGTCTTCTCGAAGTCGAACCGATAGGCGATCAAGATCGATCCACCATCTCCGCCAGCGAAGTGACGGTCGCAGATCTCGATCACTCGGTCGAACTTGGCCGAATGCAGTCGCAGCGTCGGCCGAGTGGTCAGTTCGGTCGCCGCGTCGTAACCGTCGGTGCCCTTGTCGATGTCGACATAGACCGCACCAGAGGCAAACTGGAGCAGCTTGTTTCTTAGCACACCGCCATTCACTGCCTCGATGTAGAAAGCCGAGGCGTCATCGAGAGTGACCGCATCGTGTGCAGCCTTCGCACGGGTGCGGTCCCCGGTGGCCTCGACAGCGCGGCACCTGGCTGCGGCAGCAAGGGTGTCGATCTCGTCCTTGCCCACTCCGCTTATAACGGCCTGCATTCGTGCCGCATCATCGGCGGCGGCCACCGCGTAGATGTCTGCTGTGGCCACCATGACCTTGTCGTACGCGCGGCGTCGTAATTCGGTGAGACCGGTCAGTAGAACTGCCAACAGCGCGTCTCGCCCGAACGCTTCGTAGGCACCGAGTAAGTCCGAGGTCATCGGCACGACGTGGGTGACCGGTGGCGCGAATCCGATGAGATCGAGTTCGGTGTTCTCGGCAGAGATCGCCAGATGTGAAATCGCCCGGTGCAACTGCGTTTCATTGTGACGACTGATTTCCCACCGAGTCACCTGATTCTTGACGACTTGCTCCGGAGTGAACCAGGTTGCGAGGTGGTCGGTATAGCTGCAGCCGAGGGCGAATCCCTTATCGAGTAGAAAGATCTGCGGCCAGATTTCGTGCGCCCCCTCGGGCGTTGGCGTGCCGGACAGTTCGATGATGCGCCGGATGTGCGGGCGGACCGCGGTCATCGCCTTCCAGCGCAAGGATTGGGGGTTTTTGAACCCTTGGGCCTCGTCGATGATGACTGTCGGGAACGGCCACAGCGAGTAGTCGGCCTTGGCGACGTGAGCGGCGACCCTGAACTTCTGGCCTGTGACATCGGTGATCGCCGCGGCGAGGTCCTGGCGCACTTGCTCGGAGCGAAGTAGTTTCGTCGTCGCGGGATCGCTATGCGCGATAACCACTGTCGGAGGGGCACCGGATGCAGTGGCTGGTTTGATCTTGATCAACCTGGTCTCGGCGAAAGCCTTTTCGATTGCCCGACAATTGGTCTCGAGCGCGCACCGCTCATCGTCGGGTGAACCTTCGATTCGAGACAGACGCAGTGCTGCAAAGCGGCGTTCGATTTCATCACGTGCATCTCGTACGGCGTCGAGATCGACGACACCGTCGTCGCGTGTGGCACCTACCGGGCGTACCCGAGGCTCGCCCGCATAGACGATGCGTCTGACCAACTCGGTGAAGCGGTCCGAGCCGACAGTGTAGATACCGGCGGCGTCGGTTCCGAGGTTGTCCACGAGCGCTTTGAACTCCTCGGGCTTGAGGTTGCGTTGCCTTTTGTTGGGTCGTCCGTTCTTGCCTCGTATCCCCGGCGGGGTGATGTTCAACGAGGTCACGCGCAGAGGAATGTTCCAATCGAAGAGCTCCTCCGGCCACGTATCGACAGCGATGTTCCGAGGGGCGACGACCAGGATATGGCCGGGCTCGCGCAGGTAGGACAGAGCAGAGAGCGTGACCAGCGTCTTGCCGCTACCCATGGTCATCCACACCGCCGACGCCGGCCGGGTGAGGATGAAGTCGCGCACCCGCTTCTGAAAGGGCTTGAGACTGTCCTCGATCTTCTGCATCCAGGCCGGCAACGCCGACCGGGGTGCAGAAGATGCCTCGGCCACGGTGGGAAGTACAGCGGTCATCGTCATCTCCAAACGTGGAATCGGGTCAGTGAAGCGGGGGAGCGGACTCAGAACTGGCCATGTCGAGCAGAGCGCTCGATGCCGAGAGGGGTTGGGGTGCTGCTGCGCGAGAGACCTGTTCCCTGGGGCAGTCGGAATGACTGGCTGCGAGTGCTGCGAAGACATCCGGTCGGATGAAGGGGCAGCTTTGACCCGGTTCGATTGCGGCACCGAGGTCGGCGACGTACAGATCGACCGATGGGAGATCGAGGGAGTCTTCGAGATCGCGCAGACGTGAGCGGATCGCTCTGACTGCAAGCTGAGCGAGATCAGAACTGAACCCGCTGAAGTAGGTCGGTGTCGTGAACGTGTTGTGAATCAGCACGATTGGAGTCTGCGCAACGTGAAGCTCACCGTGGAAGAGCTGGTAGGCGTCGGGCTCGTCATCGAGGGGGGCAGCGACTACCGGGATTTTAGCGGCCTTGAACAACGTCTTGAGTCGGTCGCAGTTCGGGCAGTGCGGCAGGGTGTACATCACGGCGTGGGGGAGTAAGGGGTGCAAGGGTGCGAGGCCGCTGAGGTCTGGTCCTTGTGCCGTCAGCTCGGAATCGGAAACGGTGCTCAGTGGAGATGTCATGTCGGTGTTGCCTCTTTCATGGTGGTCATTGAGGTCGCGGGCTGGCCGGAGCTGTCGAGGATCGACTTAGCGGCCGGTGCACCTGCGAGGGAGCCGATCTCAGCAGGAGGGTGGAGGAAGTATTTTTCGAGAAGGTGGGCGACTCAGTGGGTCACCGAAACGTGCCCGGATGCGGGAGACGTCAGGCGTATTGCCGGGACGTTCGAGCTCTAGACGCCATCGGAGCGCGATGCGTGATGGTGCCGCCGGTCGAGGGCGTGGTCGATGAACGAGGAGCGACCCTGTTGTAGATCGCCGGGTGTGACCTCGAACAACTCGGCCGCAGGGTCCGGCAGGAAAGCTGATTCCCAGGTGGACCGTAATTTTTGCTGCTGCGCGCAGCGACGGAACCCCATGGAGAGCAGTGCGCGACGAGAGTACTCATTGTCGCTGTCGACCAAGGCCTCGACCAGCTCGACACCCTCGGACCAGAAAACGTGGTCGAGTGCGAGAGCGAGAGCCGCCGATCCGACACCGTGGCCGGTGAACTTGTGACCGATCCAGGCACCCACTCGCACCGCGTGGACGGGTGTGCGGGTCAGCCCCGTCAGCTCCATTTGACCGGCGAACCGGTTGTCGACTTCGACGACCCACGACCAGCCCAGCCCGAGCTCGATGCGCTGCCTGGCTGTGCGGTGCACAGTCATCCAGTTGTTCGGACGGTTCTGCTCCGCCCATCGGGCCGCATCGTCGACCGGAACGAGCCCTTCGATGCGTGCAGCTAGACGCTCGGCATCGTCCAAGCGCAATCGCGACCACGCGAGCCCATCCAAGGGGGAGGGCTCGCGTAGTCGTAATCGACCGGATCCAATGACGATCGGACCTACCTCGGGAATACGAACTCGATTCGTCATCGGACTCCTTCGTGGGGATGCGGTCGAAACATTGAGCTTGGTCATCGGGATGCGTTGCGCCAGTTCTCTTCGTAGGAGCTCGCGGCCATCGCGATGTAGGCCTCGGTGTCGATCGAGGCCAACAAGTGCTCGAGTAGAGCAGTATCCGGGTGATCGGCGATGGTGTGGTTGAACACCAGCATCGGTGTCGACGGATCCACTCCGCTGTGTCGAGCCAGGATGAGATCTCGAGTTCGGCCCTGATGCGCCGAATTTTCACCAGCGAGCGTGAGGAGGTGCTCAGCGATCGGATCGACACCATTGGGGTTCGTCGGTCGCAGACCCTTGTCCTCACGTGAGGTCCAGGTGCTCGCACTGACGACCCTTGCTTTTGCCGCGGCGATCACGAGCGGATCACCGAACATATCCCGATCGACCGTGTCGGGTCGCACCAGGAATACCCGAGTGAAGTGCCCCAACAGCTGCACTTCTGTTGCCTTCGGATGCCGATTCAGGGTGCCGCCCTCACGCAAGAGCGCATCGTTGTCGGTAACACTGCGCGGGTCACCCGGGAAAGTGAGATGCGCAGTGTCAGTGGCGTCGATGACCAGTCCCGAGTCAGGGTCGACCCGGTACGGCGCAGCGTAGAGATAGCTGCCCGCCGACGGGGAAGATGCCAGCAAATTTTGGTAGAGCTTGAGCAGGTCGCGAACGCCGAGCTGGCGGTGCAGCTCGCGTAGCACCTCACGCACTGCGGTGGTGTCCATGGACTCGAAGATCGAGACCGGGCCGGTCAGTGCATACGGAACAGGTCGCTGCTCTGGGGTGTATCCACCGGCTACGAGCTTGAAGTACTCCAGAAGCAGTCGATCGACCATTGCCGGGTGAGCCAGCGCTTTGCGTGGACTCGGCCCCGCCCAGCAGGCGAGAGTCCCGCCACCCGCAGAAGCGACGACGCGGTACCAAGGCTTGCCGGCGATCTCCTCGGGTCGATATTGAGGTTCCCCTCGACTGTCATCGGTCAGGATCTCGAAGGACTCTTCGGCGGTCAGGAACTCGACACGGTTGTTGGAGTCCTTCGACACCAGGGTCAGGGACTCGGGTTCGATCTCGACACCGATGGCTGCGGTGTGCTGATCGAGCACCTTTTGGTTGGTCTCGGAATCGAGTGTGGAGTAGAGACCATCGGTGTTCGTCGACACGATGCGGCCACCGGCGAACGTTTGCGCCTGCCCGATCCGCCAGCTGAAGAGCTGCCCGATGATTCGCATGGTGATGATCATGTTGTTCATCAGGATCGGGGTGTCGTGGCGCGCGTCTGCCGCACCGGACGCCGCGTTGAGGATCAGCTTCGTGCCCTCACGTAGAACGCTGAAGTTCTCACGTTCGGCGGCAGTGAGCGTCTTGTCTTTGCGCAACTTCCCGTATCGCTCCTTGTCGCCGAAAATCTGGCTGTACTTGTCAGGAGCAGGCTGTCCTGGTTCAGCCAGGTCTGGGTTGGTGAAGGCCGCCAGATTGACCAACATCAGAGGGTAGTAGCTGGTGAAGTCCTCATGGATGACGTCAGCGACGGAGGTGAACCGGTACTTCGGGTCGAGCTTGTTGTCATCGTGAGTGGCGCCGGCCGGGAACAACGGGAACTCCTTGCTCTCACGCGCAGTGAACAGCTCCACCCCTCGGTCGCCCTTGGGACGATCACGCAGGATCGGGTCGTTTGCCTTGGATCCGGATTTGAGCATGTCTCCCCACTCGACGGTGACGATCTGATCTGTCGATGGGTCGACCACGTCGACCCGAAGTTTCTTCCGGAACCACCACGCAGCCATCGCCAGATGCTCGCCTGAGTAGTTTCCTCCGGCTGCGTCCACGATGGGCGGCATCGCGGCCGCGTTGTCGGCCACCCACCCGGTCCCCGTACTGACGATGACCTCAGTCTTCGCATCGAGGGGTTCCCCGCCGCCCGCCCAGTCCTCCATGACGTGTGCCGCCTGCAGGAACTGGTCTGCTGCCGTGTCGAGCGCGGCGCGAAAGAGTGCCCACCGTCCCCGAGACGCATCTCGCTCGACGGCGAAGGCACCGAGGTCTGCTTCTGCTCCATGGATCCCACCAGTGGAGAAGGTCGCGAAGCAGCTCGTCGGTTCACCGGCGCTGTCGAAATAAGGGATGTTGCACGGCAGCTTGCCGATCGATGCGAGTTCGTAGGACATGTTGGCCGCGTCATTGCGGTCGTTGTGCCATTCGATGACGGTCTCACTGAACGACGTAGGCCGATCCGCAGGCCAGTAGGGCTGAGCGGCATCTGCCCGGGAGAGGACGATGATCTTCAGACGATCGATGTCGGCAATCAGTTCCTTGTGCGCGATCTCCGATGAACTGTGGGTGTTTGCCCATGCGATGAGCGCTTTGCTCAGCGCCGCGAAGGCACCGAGCGTGAAGCGACGAGGACGCTCGTCGGCAGCGGAGGATGCGCCGCCGAACAGTTCGAGAAACCGCTCCGACAACTGAGCTGTCGAGTCGACATCGTGTCCGCCGGCGGATTCACGAGCCGAAGCCGCCCGTAGTTTCGCCGAGATACGGCCGGTGATTACCACCGGAGCGAACTCCTTGTGCTGCGCATCGTCGAAGTTCAGACCTTCGATACGCCGGTAATACCGGTAGATGTTCTCGAAGGCCTGATGCGCGGCCAAGCCCGTTTCGGTGTCGGCCGGGACGGTCTCGAAGAAGAAGTCTCGGGTCGCGGTGAGAACATTGATTGCGGCACCGATGTTCGATCCGTTGTGCCCCAAAGGATCAGGGTAGCGGTACGAGACGACAGGTAGATCAGCAATGTGTCCGGGAATAGCGCGCAGATCCCGGTAGGGCGCGAGGATCCGCCCGGCGAATTGAGCTGAGGACGTGTCCGTCGTCAGGCGCGGGCGCGGCCAGGTCAAGACCTGAGCCGTGTCCAGGACGGGAGTCCTGTAGTCGCCGTTGTGGTCGAAGACTGTCTCGGGGAAGGTGCGCAGCAGGCCCGACCGCAGGTCGAAGCTCCCCGAATACGTGTTGTCGTCGAACAACAACGCTGTGCCGACGGTGTCGGAGATGTTGTATGCGGCCAGTTCGAAGAAGTCCTCGAGAGAATCGAGACGGGCGTTTGGTCCGGCCAGCTTCTCGGATTCGAGGATCTGATGACCGAGCATCCCCAGCAATCGCTTCAACGCGACTTTCTGCTGTAGCTCGTTCAGTCTGGCGACATCGAGGTGGCGACCTGACGACAACCAGTTGCTTCTGATTTGAGCCGCTCGACGGTTGCCACAATGCGAAAGGTACCGAGACATCGACGGGCGGTCTCCGCTCTTGTGGAGAGCGAACATGTCGTTGTTGTGCGCCCTCATCTGCGCAGCCGTCACGCGATGCGGCCTGTACTGCTCGTCGAAGCGAAGGGAGAAGTACAGAGCCAGCATCGTGGTGTCGTACTGGTTCGAGTTGTACCCGGTAACGAACGCGTGCTCGGGCAGCCGATGGTCGTAGTCAGGATGTGTGTCGCAGACGATCGCGGTTCTGCTGACCGGGCATTCGCTGCGTAGGTGGACGTCGCCTTTGTCCACAACGCCACCGAGGAGTCTCGCCAACGACCGAGCATTGCTGTCGTTGGCGAGATCGAGGAACTTGATGGCGCGACCGGGCACTCCTGTTGGAGTTTCGCGTTGCCTCGCGAGCAGCGCTGGATTCGATCGGTACAACCGAGTCATGAGTTCACCTGAGGGATCACCTGCTGCCGCACGGACCGCTTGCGAGCTCAGACCGATGCTCGGGTCCTCGTCGATGAGGTAGTAGACCACGGCCGCGGCTTCGGAGGTGCGATAGAGCGCGACGGTGAAGGCGTTGTTCAGTGACTCGATGTCGTAAAACAGAAACGCCGACTCCGCGGCGGTCGCCGGAGCCTTACGTGCGTACGGGGTCGGTGTCATGTTCGACGTCTCCTTTTGTGTCTGATCGGCCGGTGGGCCTTGATGCGGTGAGCGCGGATCCCCACGGGGGGTGGGGCGTACGGGGTCTTTAGGTGCAATCCGGGGCAAACGCATCAGCGATGGCCGGGGAGTCCTGCCGGATTCGGTCCTTCACTGGTCAGTTCGCCATGCCCCTCCGGGGCTGCTCCTGCGGCCCTGAGCTACGGATCATTTGTCGCGACGTTGTTCTCAGGGCAGGCGTGATCGTTGTTCGATACGCGAGCACGACGCATACCAAACGACCGCAGCAAATCAAATGCGCTGCCCGACGGTGGCTCCGATCACCGTGTCGATGAAGAATGCGTCTGTGCAAGCTGACTACCCTCATGAAGACCAATACGGTTCAGCCGTTAGGAATGTCTCGATGAAAGGTGTTTGACTATGGCCAAACAAGAAATAGTTCAATTGATCGACGACCTCGACGGTTCGGTCATCGACGAGGAGTCTGGCGAGACGATTGAATTCGCCGTGAACGGGGTGGAATACTCGATTGATCTGAAAGTAAAGAACGCCAATGAATTTCACAAGAAACTCGACTACTACATCGGATATGCCAGGCGGGTCGGTGGTCGTAAGCGAAAGCCCACCGCCGTGGCCGCAAATACCGCAGCAGCGACGAAGACATCAGCAAAGCGGGGGCCGGAGCAGACGCGGGCGATCCGGCAGTGGGCCTTCGACAAGGGGTACGGGATCAGCGATCGCGGCAGAATTCCGGCAAATGTGGAAGCGGACTTCAACGCCGCCCATCGAGGTCGGTGAGCTGCTGCCGCACCCGAGGGTGGGACGACCGGAACGCCGCCGGCAGCTAGTGCGCTGCTGCAACCGTGACGGGGCGGCGAACTTCGAGATCGTCGGTGACCGTGGGTATCCAGCGCAGGCCTGCCTCACCGAAGGTAGGTGCGATGAGGGTATGGCGGCCGGTCCGATGCGGTGTGCCTCGGCCGTGGACGGTCGTCTCGAGAGTGATGGACTTGATGCGGCCCCTTCCCTGCTCGATACCGCTGTAGCCACAGACGGTGGAGGCCACGGTCAGATCGATGCCGGGCATGCGCCCATCCGTCAACATCAGAATGCTGGCATGCTTACGGTTGCGCGCGAGCAAAGCCCTTGCGCGCGTTGGTGGTACGTCACGTCCATGCACGGTTGTTACGACCAAATCCAACCCGTCGAGACAAATCGAAGCTGCATCGAGGGGATCAGCGTTTCCGGGATCAACGAGTGCTATTTTTTTGAGGTCGCCGCCATGTTCGTGGACGGCAAGCAGGCTCAGACGCGGTTGGCCAATGAGAGCCACATGATGTCCGGCCGCGGAGGCTTCGGCGACGAGAGCGATGAGCATCGATCCGGCGCCGGTGACAGAGAGGGCGGTTCCGCGGACCAGAGCGCGGCGAGGGAGCAGCGCGGCGAGCGGTGGTGGCACGGGCATGGTTCGCAGAGCTTTAGCGCGTGTAGCGGCGCTGATGAGCTCCGGGTCGTCGACGACCGGGGCGACGAGAGCAGGACGATCGGGCGTGGTGACGGTCGGGAGCTCGGCCGGTGCTTGGTCGCGCCGACCACCGGGAACGGTGGCAATCCGTTGACGGAGCACCTCCAGCTGGGTGGCTTTGTCGAGCCCGGTGAGGTCGTGGCTAACGTCGACGTTAGCCATAAGAGTCGACCTTTCGCCGTGCCGGTAGAAACTATCAAAACTATATCGAACAAGCGTTCGACTTGCGAATGCGCTGGTGAGCCTTCAGCGGGGCGAGGGAGCGAACGGCGCGGATGCGGCGCACGGGGGCGCGACGGTTCCGGCGACAGTCATTCACGTGAACGACTGGATGAGTGTGTTCCGTCTGCATGGCATCACTCAGGGCGGCGATCCTCCTCGACGCCGTGAAGCCGATCGAGTTCGGCGCGTTGCAGGGAGATCTCTTCGCGTAGGTCGGTGGCGATCGCTTTCTGTTCGTCGATGCGTTCGGTGTAGTCGCGGCGTAGCTCGGATTCGCGTTTGGTGGCGTCGGTGCGCTGCTGCGCGAGTGTTGCTGCGTTACTGCGGTTGTCGTCCTGGTGGGCGGTGCGTTCGGCAGTGAAGTCTGCGCGGAGGGTCTTCGCTTCGGCGCGGAGCTCGGCCAGCTCCATTTCGAGGCGGCGTTCTTTTTCGTCGTAGCGATCAATTGCCTCACGGTGGCTGGTCTTGAGCGAGGCCACGATGGAGTCGTGGTTGTCCTGTAGCGCTGCCATTTCGGTGCGTTGGCGCGCGTCGAGTTCGTCGAGGGTGCGCCGATGCGCCGCTTTCCGTTCCTCGAGGTCGGCGCGGGACCGCTCGGCGGCAGTGGTCGCCGCCTCGGTCTGCTCCCAAGCGTCGGCTGCGTCGGTGCGAAGCTCGTCGTTCTCGGCGTCGAGTGCGTCGGCGCGGACGGTTGCTGCGTGCGCTGCAGCTTCGGCGGTCGCGGCGCGTTCCTCTGCAGCGGAGACGGTGCGTGCGGTTTCGGCGCGCATCAGTTCGAGACGCTGATCGAGGGCTCTGGGGTCCGAGACGGTGCCGATTGCGGATTCGACTCGCTGGACCAGCGCGGTGATCTGCCCGAACTGGGCTTCAAGTGCCGGCAGGACCGCAGCCAGAGATGCGACGGCCAATTCCGGGGTCGAGGCGTCGACGTTGGCGGCTTCGGCAACTTTGGCTGCTTTCTCGGCCGCTTTAGCGCGATGGGCTCGGACCTTGTCGGACGGGCTGGCGTGAATACGAGGCCGGCCTGGCTTGCGGGGTGGCTCGACTGAGGTCATACGAAGACCCTACCATTTCGTTTCGTTTCGTTACATGAAACGAAACGAAACTAAATAGCAGCGGGGCTACAGAGGTCGACCACCGTTGTTGGTGCTCCGGAGTTGGCCGGGGAGAGGGGGGTCAATTCATGCACCAGAAGGATGCGACCGGGATCGCCGTATCAGGCACTCCCGCACACCACAGGCAGCTGGTGTCGTGCGCCAGGCGGCCCAGCACTCCTTTGGCTTCTTCTATGAGAATGGGTAGCTCTAGGACTCGAGCAAGGGCGAGCGCCTCGGTGGCCCACCGTACGGCTCGCGGATCGGCGGCGGAGGCCAAAGCGGCAGCACCGATCAGGCCCGTAATCCTTTGATGATCGTTCACGACTGGGTCCTTTCTGCGTGTCGAATGGAGAGGTCCCAGTCGGACCAACCATGTGTGTCAGCTTGGATAGTCCCCCAGAAACACAGATGCCGCAGACCTGGTGTGTACCAAGATCTGCGGCCAGTCGTGGGAAACGTCAGAAGTAAGTAATCAGGGCTTGGTGTATCCCCTGAAGGCGCGTGCTGAAGCTATTTGGTCAAGGTGAAGGACAGCACCGGGATCGGGCTGCCGAACGCCGTGAAGTACATCCGGCCGTTCAAGCGGTTCGGGTCGTTTGCGTCCGGAGTCACTTCGTCGTGCACGAGCATGCCGAGCTGGGGCGAGAGCACGCGGTAGTCGATATGCGTTACCGGCGAGCCGTCGAAGATCGAGGTGCCGGCATAGACGTCGGCGGGGAAGCGATCCAACCCGTTGAGGCGGTTGATCACCGAGGTGCCATCGCCTGAAATCGTCTTGCCGTCCCAAACTGGCACCTGGGCACCGTTCACCGTTCCGCGGTAGACGCCATCGGGCACTGACTCTGCGGCGGCAACGCCAGCTCCCACGATCGCAGCGGCAGCGAGGGTTGCGCCGAGCTCTGCTGTACGGGTGAGTGTTCTGTTCATATCTCTCCAGGTGTGATCAGGTGCGCGCGCTGCATTGGATTTCAGCGTGCGAGGTGGGCAAGTCGAGGCCCCGGTGAATCGAGCGTTCAGTAGGTCGGCTCATGGGACAGACCGAAGTTCTGTGGACCCCGGTGCTGTTGGGCCTCACGGAGAGCCTGCAGAGCCGAAAGCCGCTGCGGCCGAGGCGTCTGATAGTCAGGGCCGTCTTCGGAGACACCGTCGTACGGCTGGACGTAGTCGGGCGAGATCCCGATTCGGTCAGCCGTCGCTGCGTAGCTCGGAAATGGTCGGTGATCGGGCTCTTCGATCACGTACTGGACGTAGTAGCGCCAACCGATGAATTCACGAGTGGTTTCGTCGAAGACGGGGTGTTCGTCGATCTGGTCGTAGATGACCGTTCCGTTGTGATCGATGATTGCCTGGAGCGCAGCCTCGGCAATAACGTCACGGACGGTGGTCGTGTCGAAGAATTTCGTGCAGATGTGCCAGTACCCGCCCTGAAGCGTGAGCTGGTTCATCGTGGGATGGGTACCGGTCCACAACTTGGTAGGCGGAACGAGGAGATTGTTCTCGTCGTAGAACGCGGTTGCGACTTTCATGATTGCGTTCCTTCTGGTTCAGGTCTGCGGGGCAAGACGGCGT
>NZ_JBFBKN010000023.1:0-79380 GCF_040702225.1 Rhodococcus sp. NPDC080181 | reverse complement strand
ACGCCCGGTCCCATTCCGAACCCGGAAGCTAAGCCCTCCAGCGCCGATGGTACTGCACTCGACAGGGTGTGGGAGAGTAGGACACCGCCGAACACAACATCCCAAAATGCCCCTGACCACCCGTGGTCAGGGGCATTCTGGCATTCGAAACCACCACCCACGCAACAGTATTCGCCGCTTTCGTTGAACTGAACGCGCAGGCATCGGCACCTGCACCCCCAGTCCCATCATCGCCATACGGACCGCCCCGTCCCCTCGCGTCGAGTCGCGAACGCGCGCGCGTTCGCCGGACGCGAGCAGAACAGCGACACCAGACTGCACGCACCCGACAAACGCGCGCGCATTCGCATAGCACCAGAGGTGCCGGCACCACGTCGCCTCCGACAGTGCCGGACGTTCACTCGCAACACCCACCCCCGTCGCATACGCGAGCGCATCGCGCAGACAAAGGGGATCGGTGATCCCCAACCGTGTCGCCCGCTGAGGCGCGCCACCCCACCCCGTTCGCACACGCGAGCGCGTTCGCCACACGCGAGCAGAACAGCGACACCAGACCGCGCGCACCTGACAAACGCGCGCGCTTGCGTACGCCGGGAAGGCCTACCGACCGATCGAATCGAAGTAGTCGGGCCACACTCCACCACTCGTTCGAGTGCGCCCCTGGAACGCCCAGCTGCACAACAATTCTCGAGCGCCGAATTTAATCAGTGGAGTTCGAAGCCTCGGCAGTGCATGATCGTCGTACGGGTACATCGCATCGATCGTGGAGGTGGACAATGGCAGCAAATTTCGAGCTCGCAGGCCGGGGCGTCGTCTACACGCGATCCGCGGCTATTGCCGATCACGCTCTTTGAGTAGAGCTTTCGCGGATCGAGGCCGATGAGCCTCGGCAACGACGCGTCGACTATTTTGCGCCGCACGGCTGTGCTCCGTGTGAGGCGGCCATTCTTTCTGTAGGAGAACAGATGTACTACGAACATGTCTTGAGCGAACATCGACAACGGGTTGCCCGGGGTGTCGAGAACTACGAACGGCGTCGCGTAGCAGCCGAGCGGGCTGCGGAAAGTGTTGCGGCACAAGAACGAATCGAACCCGTTCAGGAATCGGTCGGGAAAGCCACTTGGGACGACGAGGAAACACCCGGAAACGGTGACAGTTCTGAATCCGGTATCGAGTCCGGATTCGTCTCGGCAAATCGCTGACCGGTCATCGTTTGACCAGATGTGAATATCGATCGCCGGCTGCGTCGATGAAGTCGCGCACGAACCAGCACGCAGGGACCACTTGGAGGCCCTGCGTGCTGGTGTCGTCGAGGGCGTATTCGGTGAGCGCGGCGGCCAGCCCTCGGCCGCGGAAACGAGGCAGTGTCACGGTGTGGTGGAAGGTTCGGACGCCGTTCGACTCGAAGTACTCGGAGTACCCGGCCGGCTCGGAGTCGACGTGAATCTCGAATCGGTGGGCGGCGGTGTCATGGGTGATCGTCACCGGCATTGCGGTACCTCCTGGCAGTATTCGATGTCTCCACGGTAACCGGCAGCCGAACGGCGATCTTCCGGTAGTTACTCGAGCACGCATCGACGCAGTAGGCTGAGGGAAACCGAGTCGTGCGAGCGCCACCCGTCGCAACACCTCTCTTCATAAGTACGGGGCGCTCGAGGCTTAAGGCGGCAAACCGTGGAAGACACATCCGACCGGGGAATCAAGGCTTTCATCAGAACCGTCGCGCAGCGCGGTGGACGCGCGGAGCGTCTGACCACCTCGCGTCGCAATCCCGTTCAGGTCTGGTCGATGGACGGTAAGTCCTCGTGCATCGTGCGTGTGCGATCGAAGGTGACGGGCGACTGGAAAGCCCGCAGACAGGACGAGTCGCTCGAGAGCGACGACACGGGGTCGTCGTACTGGGTGTTCGTGGACCTGGCAACCGAGGAACCGCGTTTCTACATGGTGTCCTCCGAGGAGATGGCGTCGGATATTCGCGGAGAAGTGGATCTGTGGGTACAGGATTCGCCGCTGCGGACGCGAACCGGGCATCACGCCATTGCAGTCGACAGGGTGGCTCACGGCAGTGAGCGCTGGGAACTGCTGGGACTGAGCGCCACCTTGGACACGTCGGTCGACGTCGGACCCGAGCAGACGTGGGTTCGCACGCCCAGGGTCAAAGCAACGCGGAAGTCCAAGGTCGTCGTCGAAGAGGAAGTGATCGACAACCGGGTACGGGTGGTGGCCGATTGCGAGGGATACCGGCTCAGCGGGCGATTCGACCCGCACACTCAGCGCCTGGAAATCACGGCCGGGCCGATGGAGGGTCGACGCTTCGACAACCCGTCCGTCGCCGCCAGTGCCGTCGCCACGCATATCAGTGGAGATGTCGAGGAGCGGGACGGCTGGCAGTTCTGGCAGTTGGACACTCCCGATCGCGCCCCTCTCGGTTCCTTTCAGTAAGAACTAGCAGGTGAACGCGGTGATTTTGTGAGCTTTCACCAAGTTCGCGCAAGGTGCGGAAACCGTCGAAGTGTCTGATTAACCTGGCGCTTGTACGACGAGCTCCCTGTTTCAATCGCTGGGTCGAATCGATGCTCGAGAGTTCGTCTGTGCATCGGGTTTCGGGTCTCAGCGAGCTCGACGGTCGACAGTGCGAGGGGTGCTGTCGACCGTGGGGAGAGGTATTCACCATGGAGCAGTCATACCGAGCGGCATCCGCTCATTCGTCCCGCTTCCTTTTTCTCATCGCACAGTTCGTCGATCGGAGAATTCCGGCGGAGTTCTTCTCGACGCAGTTTCGAGAACTCCAGAACACGCGGGTGACGTACCTCGATGCAGAGGTGTCGTCGGTGATCGGGATGCTGTCGGTCGACGTCGGGGCGTATCTGGGAGACGTCGACCTTCGCGGCGTGGACTACATCGATGCGGAACAGCTGTGGCGTGCCGCCGGCCACGCGTTTCGTGACCTCATGACATTGCAGTCCGAGCAGTTCGAGCGCGAGGCCGGCTGATCGGCCGCCGCAGCCCGTCAGCGAAATCGATCACGGTGTCGCAGAAGGTCTTCCAGCCGGAAGCGTCGGTGGGTGCCTCGCATTTCGATCGGTAGGTCTCCGGCGTCTGCCAAGCGCCGGACGTAGGTGTCGGAGACACCGAGTACCTCTGCCGCTTGCGAGGTCGTCAGCAGTTCTTCGACGGTTCCGATGGCCACAGCCCTGGCGGTGGCCAGCTGGGTGAGCAGTTCGAGCACCGCAGCGCGCGCGGGGTCGTCCAGGTCCACCGACACTCCGCCGAGACGGACATCGACGTCCGTGTCCGTGTTCTCGTGCAGTGCCGTCGTGATTCGTGCGGCGGAGCGCGAACTCAGCGCGCGGGTGACGAATCGGAAGTCCATCCGACCAGGATAGGAGCGTCCGGTTCGCCTAGGCTCGGGACACCCACCATCCGAGGAGTGTTTCAGTGCCGCAGTTGTTGCACCTGGATTCGTCTGCCGACCTGTCCCGTTCGATCAGCCGTCGGGTGACAGCCCACTTCTCGGACGCGTGGCACACCATCGGAACCGATCATTCGGTGATTCGCCGTGATCTGCACGTCAATGCATTGCCACATCTGCCGACCTCGGCACTGCATTGGGCACCGCACCTGCGGACTGCCGACGAGACCGTGGACGCGGCAGCCGAGGCTCTTCAGGTCGAGCTGATCGAGGAACTGATCTCCGCGGACGTCGTACTGATCGGTGCGCCGATGTACAACTGGTCGATCCCGTCGACGCTGAAGGCGTGGATCGACTACGTGCACGTTCCCGGAATCACGGTGCCGTTCGACGGCGACACAGCACCACTCGTCGGCAAGCCTGCGGTTGTGGTCACCAGTCGGGGGAACGAGTATACCCCGGGCTCGGAGGCAGCGTCGATCGACCACACCACGGGGCAGCTGCGGCAGGTTCTCGGTGCCGCACTGGGCATGGACGTGCATTTCGTCCCGATCGACCTGACCCTTGCCGAGCGGGTTGCCGGTCTGGCACCGAAGATTCCGCAGGCTCGGGCCAGCCTCGACACGGCATTATCGGCCGTCGACGAGCTCGCGCGGCGTTTGGGCACGATCTCGCCCGTGTGAGAGCCGAGTAGCCTGTCAGGGTGCAACCGAACGGCCCTGGTAGCGGCATCGAACGTGGACCAGGACGCCACCGGTTGGCGCGTCCGTCCGGCGACCACGCTGTTGCGCTGCGGATCGGCCGAGTGCTCGTTGCGACGGCGGCGGTGGCGTCCGTCGCAGTCAGTGGCGTCGGATTCGCGGTCTACCGGGAGGCAACCACCGGACTGACCACCTCCGATGCGCTCGACGGTATCGCGAACAACGATCCGGATGTCAACGGTGCCGACACCAACATTCTGTTGATCGGGCTCGACAGTCGTAAGGACATGGACGGCAACGATCTGCCGGCCGCGTTCGTCACCGACACCCTGCATGCCGGTGACAGCGACGTCGGGGGATACAACACCAATACGCTTCTGCTGGTGCATCTTCCGGCCGGCGGTGGATGAGCGACAGCGCTGTCGATACCGCGCGACGACTACGTCGACGTTCCCGGGTACGGCAAGCGCAAGATCAAGGAGGCCTACGGGCTCGCCAAGGCCGATGCCGACACCCAATTGCTCGACGAGGGTGTCACCGACGCGGCCGAGCGTGAGCGTCGGGCACGCGAGGCGGGGCGCCGCTCGACGCTGACGGCCGTTCGCGATCTCCTCGATGTGCCGATCGATCACTTCGCGGAAGTCAATCTTCTGGGCTTCTACGACGTGGCGACGGCAGTCGGCCCGATCCAGGTTTGCCTGAACAACCCGGTGCACGATACGTACTCGGGTGCGGACTTCCCTGCGGGTGCGCAGGAATTGAGCGCGACTCAGGCGTTGTCCTTCGTGCGTCAACGGCACGGACTCGACAACGGTGACCTCGACAGAACCAAGCGGCGGCAGGCGTTCGTGGCCGGGGTGATGGCCAAGCTCAGCGCATCCGGCGTGCTGGCGAACATCAGCGAATTGCGTGCGCTGATTGCGGGTACCAAGAACGACATCGTCATCGACGCAGGCCTCGACCCCATCGGCCTGGCCGGGGGAGCCGGTGCCGTCATGAAGGGTGATATCGACTTCTACACGCTGCCGATCACGGGCTACGACACCGTCGACGGTCAGGACGTCAATCTCGTCGACGTCGACGCCATCAGAGCCGAGGCAGCGCAATTGATCGGTCCTGCGCAGCCGACACCCGCAGCCCTCGATCCGACGTCGGATTTGGCACCACCACCGCTCGAGGTAGCCGTACCCGAGCCGTCCCAGGATCTACCGGCCGCCCCGGATCAGGGTGTGCACAGCAACGGCGGCATCCCCTGCGTCGACTGATCCCTGCATCGACTCGGTCAATGGATCGGCGTGCTCGACAGAACATCCATCAACTGCTTCTCGACGGCGGCGAACTGTGGCGTCGTCACGATCTCGAGCTCCCGGGGTCGAGGCAGCGGTACGTCGACCTGTCGTCGAACGTGGGCGGGTCGCGGCGAGAGGACCACCACCCGATCGGACAGGTAGACCGCCTCGCGGATGTCGTGGGTGATCATCAGCACCGTCCACCTGAACTCCGACCAGACCTGCTGCAGCCAGGCCTGCATGTCACTACGGGTCAACGAGTCCAATGCCCCGAAGGGCTCGTCCAACAGCAACACCGACCGTCCCTGCACCACGGTGCGCAGCAGTGCTGCTCGTTGCCGCATGCCACCGGACAGTTCGGACGGGCGAGCGGACTCGTACCCGTCGAGACCGAACACCGGGAACAACTCGCGTGCCCGCGCTCGTGCCTCCTTCTTGGCGACGCCTTGTACTTCGAGGCCGAGCGAGGTGTTGTCGAGCACCGATCGCCACGGGAACAGCAGGTCTTTCTGCGGCATGTAGGCACACGGCGGGACTCGGACCGAGCCCGAATCGGGTGTATCGAGGCCGGCGAGCATGTTGAACACCGTGCTCTTGCCCGACCCGCTCGGACCGATGATCGACACGAATTCACCGGGCCGGACGCCGAACGACACGCCGTCGAGTACCGGTTTTCCGCCGAACGATTTTCTCAGAGCCGAGATGTCGATGCTGTGCTCGAGTTCAGACATTGTGCCCCGCCGACCCCTGACGTGCCCACGGGGCGACGAAGCGTTCGAACACGAACGTCGAGACGAACAGGAGCACGCTGATCACCGCGGTGACGGCAACGGCTGCAAGAACCAAATCGGTACGGAACGAATTCTTCTGCTGACTCATGTAGATACCGAGTCCTGCTGTGGCTCCGGCGTATTCGGCAAAGATCGCACCGACGACGGCGTAGGTGATGCCGATGCGAAGCGAGGTGAAGAATCGAGGAAGTGCCGACGGTAGCCGCACGTAGCGGAACTGCTGCCAGCGGCCGGCCCCCATGGTGGACAGGAGGGCTCGCGCGTCGCGATCTGCGGCGGCGAACCCCTCGATGAGCCCGATGGCCATGGGAAAGAACGTCGCCAGTGCGATCACGAGAATCTTCGGTAACAGTCCGAACCCGAACCAGATGATGAGCAGCGGTGCGATGGCGATGATCGGCAGTGTCTGCGAGACGACGAACAAGGGTACGAACGCACGGCGCAGCCACGGCGAGAAGTCCACGGCGATGGCGAGCAGCCAGGCCAGCACGAGAGAGACTGCGAAACCGACGAGTGTCACCTGCAGTGTCGCTGCGGCATTCTCGGCAATCGCTTCGCGTTGGGCCCAGCCCTGCGTGAGAACGCGGCCGGGGGAGGGCAGTACCTGTGGCCTGATGCCGCTGACCTCGACATAGATCTGCCACACCGCGATCGACAGGACGACGACGGTCACCGCGGGCCATGCCCACCGCAACGAAGCTCGGACACCGCTGAGCGAGAACGTATCTCGCTCAGCGGTCACCGGCTCATCGATCGCCGAGGTAGTCATCGGTGAAATAGGTGGACCAGTCCGGTTCGGCGCTCAGCGGTGCACCGTTCTGATCGGTGAGTACCCCGCTGTCGTAGAGAAACTTCGAGTACGCGGTCCACGTCTCGATGCTCTGTCGTCCGACCTCGCCCGCGGAATCCTTCATGTACTTCTCTGCGAGCATCTTCTGACTCTCGAACACCAACGACTCGTCGGTGAACGTGCCGGGATTGGCGTCGATCAGATCCTGAGCCGCCCTGTCCGGATCGTCCGCTGCGAGTTGGTAGCCACGCTGCAGCGCCTGCACGAACTTCTTCGCCTCGTCCGGATGCGCAGCCAGCCACGGCTCGTTCCCGCTGATGGTGATGGCGTAAGCGTCGGGGAACCCGTAATCGGTGTAGTCGAAGTACTTCATCGGCGTTCCGCTGTGCTCTGCCTCGATGCCCTCCCAGGCGAGGTAGGACACGGTGAAGTCCGCAGTGCCGGAGTACACCGCCTCGTAGGCCGATGTGCCGAGCACGACGGTCTCGTATTCGCCTGTGCCACCGTCGTTCTCGATGACCTGCCGGAGCCCGGCCTGCTCGCCGGATTCACCGAAACCGGCGTAGACCTTGCCGTCGAGTGCGCGTGGGCTCGCGATGTCGTCCCGATCCGCACGCACTCCGATGCCGGTGGCCCAGTGCTGCAGCGGTGCGAGGACGGACACGGTCCGGGCGCCGGCGGATCTCGCGAAGACCGTCGAACTCTGGGTGCTGATACCGAATTCGGCGTTGCCTGCATCGACGAGCGTGTCTGCGGCCGTGTTGTTGTACGGCAGTACTTCCACATCGAGCCCGGCGTCGGCGAAGTAGCCCTCCTGAAGGGCGACGTAGAGGCCGGTGTGATTGGTGTTGGGAGTCCAGTCGAGGGCGAAACGGATGGTGTCGGAATCCGTCGACTGCGAGCAGCCGGCCATCACCGTGGTTGCGAGGACCGTCGCCACCATCACCGTGAGCAATCGAGACGTTCTCATGCGTGCACCGCGCTCTCGGTCGATGGCCACGGAGTGGGGTGTAATGCGCTGTCCCAGAACATCAATTCGTACCTCGACGCGACGACGAAGGCGTCGATCATCTGCTCACGCTGCAGTTCCGTCGCAGAGTCGGCCGCGTCGTCGACGAAGCCCTTGGCGGCATCGACGAGGGCATGGAATTCGGGTGCGTCGTAGTTGGCCACCCACTGTGCGTAGGGATGACCGGGATCGCGTGCGAGCACGGCTTTCGCCGCTCCGGCGAGCGAGCGGCCGACGTCGGCGTAGATCCAGAAGCACGGCAGAACAGCTGCCGCCGCAACGGGATACGGCTCGGTCGCGGCGACGGCCGTCAGGTAGGAGGTGTAGCCGAGGCATGCCGGTGAAGGCGTCGGCGTCTCGGTGGAGGGCGGAAGAACGTCTCCGGTGAGCATGGCCTCGTGCGAGGCGGCCTCGTCCATCGCGCTCGCTGCAGCGCCGGCCCAGAAGGCTCCGGCCACCGGTGTCGGCGCGTGCGCTGCCAGCAGGGACAGCGACTTCACGTAGCCACCGAGATACAGCGAATCCTGTTCCAGATATCGACGGAACGCGTCGAGGGGAAGGGTTCCCGCACCGAGTTGGCGGAGGAATTCTAGATCGTCGATCGCGCGTCTGATGTGCGCGGATGCGTCCCAGAGTCGATCGGTGAAGCGGACCGGGTCCGCAGATACAACAGGCGTCATCGCCTTTGACATCCCTTCGTCAGTATTACCTGCATCAGGTTCGGCGGGTTTGATCTCAGCATCCGCATCGGCGGACACACCCCGTGTCAGAACGTCAGTGACAGTAACACCGGTCACGATGTGCCGGTGTTACTGCCCCTTCACCTCGGCATGGGTCTAGCCCAGCATGTCCTCGAGCTCCATGCCCTTGGTCTCACGGATGTTGGACTTGACGAAGAGGAACGACAGCGCAGCGAAGAGCGCGAAGCCGGCGTAGATGACCCACAATCCGACGGACGACGTCAGTGGTGGGAAGGCAAGCGTGACAGCGAAGTTGGCGATCCAATTCGCAGCCGTACCGATACCCAGAGCCATGGCGCGCATCCGGTTGGGGAACATCTCGCCGAGCATGACCCACATGATCGGCCCCCAGGTCGATGCGAAAAAGATGACGAACAGATTCGCCCCGACCAACGCGATCGCACCCCACGGCGACGGCAGACTGACCTCGTCGCCGCTGCCGGTCGCCTGCGAGAAGGCGACGGATGCCATGACGAGTCCGACGAACATTCCGATGGACCCCGCCATCAGCAGCTTGCGCCTGCCGAT
Organism: Rhodococcus sp. NPDC080181; assembly: GCF_040702225.1. Classification (NCBI taxonomy): domain Bacteria; kingdom Bacillati; phylum Actinomycetota; class Actinomycetes; order Mycobacteriales; family Nocardiaceae; genus Rhodococcus; species Rhodococcus sp. NPDC080181. The sequence goes on along the minus strand of NZ_JBFBKN010000023.1, from coordinate 70,120 downwards.
GCGATCGACGAACAGAATCGCCACGAACGTCATGGCCACGTTGATGACCGCGGTGATGACCGAGGTGGTGAACGACTGGTCCTCGGTGAACCCGACCGACCGCCACAGCGTCGTCGAGTAGTAGAAGATCGCATTGATGCCGACCAGCTGTTGCAGGACGGCCATCGTGATGCCCACCCAGACGATCGGCTGCAGACCGAACTTGGGGCCACGGATGTCGGCGAACGACGATCGGGCCTCCTTGCGCAGCGTCAGCCTGATCTCGTGCACTCGCTCGTCCGGATGCAGCTCGCCGGTGATGTTCGCCAGAACCGCGGCGGCTTCCTCGTCCAGATGCTGACCCACCAGGTAGCGGGGTGACTCCGGGATCAGGGTGGCCAGGATTCCGTAGACCAGAGCGGGGACCACACCGACGAGGAACATCCAGCGCCACGCCTCGACACCGAACCACAGGTCGTTGGAGGCTCCGTCGGCCGCACCCGCGAGAAGGGCGTCGGACAGTAGGGCAGCGAAGATACCGATGGTGATCGCCAATTGCTGCAGCGAGGCCAGCGCGCCACGCCATTTGGCGGGCGCGATTTCGGCGATGTAGGCCGGTGCGATGACCGACGCGATGCCGATGCCGAGACCGCCGAGCACACGCCAGAGCATGAGATCGGGAACGCTGAACGCGAGCCCGGAGCCGACCGAGGAAATGACGAACAGGGCCGAGCCGAGGAGCATCACCTTCTTGCGGCCCCAGCGATCGGCGAGGCTACCGGCGAACCAGGCACCGATCGCGCAGCCGATCAGGGCTATCGCAACCACGAAGCCGGTGGTGAACGAGCCGAGAGAGAAGTGGTCTTCGATCGAATCGACAGCTCCGTTGATGACCGAACTGTCGAAGCCGAACAGGAAGCCGCCTACAGCGGCGGCGACGCTGACGCCGATGACCTTCGCTGTGTGACGGTCCGAGGTCTGATTCATGTGTGATGCACCTTCTGGCCGCGCGCGGGCGCCGGCCGCTGGGGAGACCGTACGGCAGGGATTGTCGTACCGTCCTGGGACATTACGCCTGGTCTTTCGCCGCGCGAACGACGCCGTCAGCGAAGGTCGAAATCGTCGTCCGAGACGGTGAATCCGTGGCCGACCTGATCGGTGCAGGTGACTCCGGTCTGCTCGTCGACGCTGCATCGAAGCCCGTTGGTGGATCCGCTACCCGCGACGGTCAGTTCGTCGCCGTACGGGAGTGCCGCCGCGGGTCCGTCGAATCGGTGGAACTTGGGATCGCCCAGGCTCTCGAACTTCGCCGGGGAGCCGGCGATGATCTGCACGGAATTAGGTTTCACCCGGTCGGAGGATGCACTGTCGGTCACCTCGGGGGCCGAGTCGGGCAGCGAGCCGTGGCAACCGGCGATCGACGTCTCTTGTACGGCTATACCGCACTCGAACTTGCCGCTGGGGCTCGTGAAGTAGTACCAGCCCGGAGCCTTGCCCGCGTACTGTGTCGGGTTCGCTTGCTGCGCAACGGCACTCGGCGTGGTCTTCGTGGTGCTGGACGGTGTCGTGGAGGACGGCGTGGAAGGCACACTGCTCGACGGCAGGCCACGGTCGGTGGTCGGAACCGCGGTGATCGGCTGGGGGCGGTCGGTGATGACCGTCGCCATGGGTCCGTCACCTCCGCCGCCCGAACCGCAGGCAGACAACAGGCACACTCCGACGACCGCCGCCAGGGCGGATCCAATTCTCTTCATGACTCGTTCCTCGGTTCGATGGGAGCGCTGCCGGGGGTTTCGAGCGGGCCGGCGTCGGGGATGGAGTTGGTACGTTGAGCAACGACCCGAAGGGAGGTGCGATGGACGACACCACGTCCGACTCCACCGTGCGTGTGAGCACGCCGTACGGCGACGTTCTCGGCTACCCGGTGGCGGCCGACGCATCGCCGACAGTCGCCTGGAGGGGTATTCCGTACGCAACGCCGCCGGTGGGTGAGTTGCGGTTTCGAGCCCCGCGTCCCCTGCAGCCGTGGAACGGCGTGCTCGACGGTCTGCACTTCGGTGCGATGGCACCGCAGGGCCGCGACAGCCCGGTCCCGATCGATCCGTCGTTGTCGATCTCCGAGGATTGCCTGTCGCTCAACGTGTGGGCACCACGGCCGGACGGCGAACTGCGTCCGGTGCTGGTGTGGATCCACGGCGGCGCGTATTCGCTCGGTTCGTCCGCGCAACAGGTGTACGACGGGCGACATCTGAGCGAGAACGGCGACGTGGTCGTGGTCTCGATCAACTTTCGTCTCGGCGCATTCGGCTTTCTCGATCTGTCGTCCTTCTCCACCGACGAGCACGTCTTCGAGACCAATCTCGGCTTGCGCGACCAGATTGCGGCGCTGCACTGGGTCCGGGAGTGCATCTCCGCCTTCGGTGGGGACCCCGACGAGATCACCGTCTTCGGCGAGTCCTCCGGGGGCGCGTCGGTCACCACTCTGATGACCTCGCCCAAGGCCGAGGGGCTCTTCCATCGAGCGATCGTGCAAAGTGCCCCGGCCACGTCCGTGTACGGTCCCGAACGCGGCGCTGCGGTGGCCGCCCGGTTCCTCGAGCTCGTGGGGGTCGACCGCGAGGACGTCGGCGAGTTGCTCGAGATGCACTTCAGCAGACTGGTCACCGCGGGGGACACCCTCTGCTACGAGATTCCGACCACAGTGCCTGGGACGCTGGGGCTTTCGCCCGTCGTGGACGGAGACGTCGTGCCCCGCTATCCGGTCGCGGCCTTCCAGAAAGGTCTGTCGCACAGAATTCCGTTGATCATCGGCACCAATCACGACGAGCCCTCGATCTTCCGGTTCATGAAGTCCCCGTTGATGCCGATCACATCCGACACCGTCTCGGAGATGTTCCGGGCCATCGCGCACGATCACGCGGACATGCCCGCCTCGCGCATCGCAGAAATCATGGCCGCCTACCCGGACAGGAACAAACCTGCTGGGGCTCAGGCCATCTCGCGTGACGCAGGCTTCGTCATGCCGAGTCTGTGGATCGCCGACGGGCACAGTAGACATTCGCCGACCTGGATGTACCGTTTCGATCACGCGACGCCGATGCTCAAGGCCGCGCGAGTAGGGGCCGGCCACGCGACCGAACTGCCGTACGTGTTCGGCAATTTCGGAACTCTCAACCGAGATCCCACCTTCTGGCTGGGGGGTCGGAAACCTGCGATGGCGGTGTCGGCCCGGATGCAGCGGCGGTGGCTGGCCTTCGCGCGGTACGGAGTACCGGCCGCGCTGGACGCGTCCAAGCACTGGGCCCCGTACACCGAGAAGAATCGATGGACTCTGGTGATCGATACGTCCGACACTCTCGTCGACGATCCCGACGGAGACATGCGCGCTGCCTGGGGCGACCGGGTGGTGGGATTCAGCTGACCCGTCGCCGGCCCGCCGCCGGGTCGTTCCGCAGGCTTCACTCCTGCTCGGGACGTCACAGGCATGCATCGAACGTAACAGCAAGAACACCGGCCGCTGGAGTCACAGCGGTAACAATTGAATGTCAGGCAGGAGTGGAGCCTGCGGAATGACCCGGTTGGGTAGGCCAGTCGGTGGGTGCGGTTATGTTCGATGAGTGCTGATGTCCAGGATTGTCGAAACCTCTCGGGCCGTGGCCGCGACGCGTTCGCGCAAGGTCAAAATCGAGGAGCTCGGTGCTGTGCTGTCCGAGGCACAGGCGGGTGATATCGAACCGGCGGTGTCGTGGTTGTCGGGCGAATTGCCACAGGGGCGAATCGGGGTCGGCTGGCGCACACTCGCAGATCTGGATGTCCCGTCCGCATCGGAGTCGACGCTGACCGTTGCCGAGGTGGACGAGAAGTTGTCCGAGGTGGCGGCGACGTCGGGCGCTGGTTCGGCTGCGCGACGTTCGGCCCTGCTGCTGGACTTGTTCTCGCGGACCACGGCCGACGAGCGTGCGTTCGTCATCAGGTTGGTCACGGGCGAGCTGAGGCAAGGTGCGCTCGAGGGCATCATGGTCGACGCCGTTGCGGCTGCCACAGCTCTGCCGCAGGCGTCGGTGCGGCGGGCGTTCATGCTGTCCGGTCGATTGTCTGCCACTGCCGTCGCCGCCATGACCGGTGGTGTCGAGGCATTGAAGGCCTTTCGACTCGAAGTCGGTCGGCCGGTTCGCCCAATGCTGGCGTCGCCGGCGGAGTCTCTTCGGGGTGCCTGGGAGCAGCTGGCGGGGGATGTGACGGTCGAGTACAAGCTGGACGGTGCCCGAATTCAGGTGCATCGCTCGGGATCCGACGTGAGCATCTACACGCGCACCCTGCGCGATATCACCGCCGGTGTGCCCGAGCTGGTGGAACTGGTCCGTGCACTTCCCTGCGAGTCGGTGGTCCTCGATGGCGAAACACTCGCACTGGACGACAGTGGCAGGCCGCGTCCGTTCCAGGAGACGATGAGCCGGTTCGGTGCCGAGAGCGCACACGAATTGTTGCTGCAGCCCTACTTCTTCGACTGTCTGCATCTCGACGGCGTCGATCTGCTCGACGCTCCACTCGAAGAGCGTCTCGCAGCGCTCGACAAGGTGGCGCCGGGACATCGGATTCCGAGTGCCGTACGGCCCGACGCCGACGGGGCGGCTGCCCACTTCGATGCTGCGCTCGATGCCGGGCACGAGGGAGTCATGCTCAAGGCCCTGAGCGCCCCGTATGCGGCAGGCCGGCGCGGAAAGAGTTGGCAGAAGGTCAAACCCGAACACACTCTCGATCTCGTTGTTCTCGGCGCGGAGTGGGGATACGGCCGACGGACGGGCTTTCTGTCCAACCTGCATCTGGGGGCCCGCGATCCCGACGGCGGTGAACCGATCATGGTCGGCAAGACGTTCAAAGGCCTGACCGATGTGCTGCTGCAGTGGCAGACGGAGGAATTCCCGAAGCACGAACGCGAGCGAGATCAGCACACCGTGTACCTGCGGCCCGAGTTGATAGTCGAAATCGAACTCGACGGAGTGCAGGTCAGCTCGCGCTATCCGGGCGGGGTAGCGCTGCGTTTCGCCCGAGTGTTGCGATACCGACCGGACAAGAACCTTGCCACGGCAGACACCATCGATGCAGTCCGCGCGTTGTTGCCCAACTCGAACTCGTGAGTTCGCCGAGAACTGTGCACGATTAATACATACGAAACCGGACGAACGATCCCGTAACACGGCGCAAAATACCTTGAGGGTGCAAGCCAGCGAGAGATGGAGTGCCGATGATGTCCACAGTTCGAGCTGCGTTGGTCCAGAGCACGTGGACCGGTGACAAAGAATCGATGATCGAGGCACACGAGGGGTTCGCTCGGTCAGCCGCCGAGCAGGGCGCGAAAGTTGTCTGCTTTCAAGAGCTTTTCTACGGTCCGTACTTCTGCCAGCTCCAGGATGCGAAATTCTACGAGTACGCCGAATCCGTACCGGGCCCGACGGTCGACCGGTTCGCGGCGTTGGCGAAAGAGCTCGGGATCGTCATGATCCTGCCCGTCTACGAGCAGGAGCAGCCCGGGTTGCTCTACAACACCGCTGCTTTGGTCGACGCGGACGGCACGTATCTCGGTAAATACCGCAAGCATCACATTCCCCACGTCAACGGATTCTGGGAGAAGTTCTATTTTCGCCCCGGCAACCTGGGGTGGCCGGTGTTCGATACCGCCGTCGGCCGCATCGGTGTCTATATCTGTTACGACCGGCACTTTCCCGAAGGCTGGCGTGCTCTCGGACTCGCCGGTGCCGAGATCGTCTTCAATCCCTCGGCGACCTCACGGGGTCTGTCGAATTATCTGTGGAAGCTCGAGCAACCCGCGTCCGCCGTCGCGAACGAGTACTACGTCGGTGCGATCAACCGCGTCGGAATCGAATCCGAGTACGGCGACGACGATTTCTACGGCACCAGCTATTTCGTCGATCCCGAGGGCAAATTCGTCGGCGAGGTGGCGTCGGATTCCAAGTCGGAGATCGTCGTTCGGGACCTGGACATGGACCTGATCAAAGTGGTCCGCGACCGATGGGCGTTCTATCGTGATCGCAGACCCGACGCCTACGGCCCACTGGTGCAACCCTGATGGCCACCACCTTCGTGCACGGCGGCACTGTCGTATCCACCACCGGCGCACAGGAACTGGATGTGCTCATCGACGGTGAGACCATCGTCGCAGTGCTGGCACCCGGCTCGGTGTCCTTGGCCGCAGATCTGAAGACATCGGCGGACGTCGTCATCGATGCCACCGGGAAGTACGTGATTCCGGGCGGCGTCGACGGACACACGCACATGGAGATGCCGTTCGGGGGCACGTTCGCCTCCGATACCTTCGAAACCGGGACGCGCGCAGCGGCGTGGGGTGGTACGACGACCATCGTGGATTTCGCCATCCAGACTCCCGGCCAACGCGTCCAGGACACTCTGGCGCAGTGGCACGACAAGGCCGCCGGTCGGTGCGCGATCGATTACGGGTTTCATCAGATCATCGGCGACGTCACCGATGATTCGCTGAAAGCCATGAGCGAGTTGGTCTCCGAGGGTGTCACCAGCTTCAAACTCTTCATGGCGTATCCGGGGGTCTTCTACTCCGACGACGGCAAGATCCTGCGAGCCATGCAGTCGGCGGCGGAAACGGGTGCGCTGTTGATGATGCACGCGGAGAACGGGATTGCCATCGATGTCCTCGTGGCCCAGTCCATCGCACGCGGCGACACGGCCCCGTACTTCCACGGGACATCGCGTCCGTGGCAGCTGGAGGAAGAGGCGACGCATCGAGCGATCATGCTGGCCGACGTCACCGGAGCGCCGCTGTACGTCGTGCACGTATCGGCAAAACAGGCTCTCGAACAGATTGCGCAGGCTCGGGGCAACGGGCAGAACGTGTTTGCCGAGACGTGTCCGCAGTACCTTTATCTCTCGCTCGAAGAACAACTCGGTGCACCCGGCTTCGAGGGGGCCAAATGGGTCTGCTCGACGCCCCTGCGGTCGCGGGCCGAGGGCCATCAGGACGAACTGTGGCGCTACCTGCGCACCGGTGACGTGGCAACCGTCAGTACCGACCACTGCCCGTTCTGCATGAAGGACCAGAAAGAAATGGGAATCGGCGATTTCTCCAAAATTCCCAACGGAATCGGTTCGGTGGAACATCGCATCGACTTGATGTTCCAGGGGGTCAAGAGCGGCAAGATCACCCTCGAGAAGTGGGTCGACGTCTGTTGCACCACCCCGGCCCGGATGTTCGGTATGTATCCGAGAAAGGGCGTCATCAGCCCCGGAGCAGATGCCGACATCGTGATCTACGACCCGAACGGGCACACCAGCATCGGGGTCGAGAAGACCCACCACATGAACATGGACTATTCGGCGTACGAGGGTTTCGAGATCGACGGCCACGTGGACACCGTGATGTCTCGCGGGCGCGTCATCGTCGACAGTGGATCCTATTCCGGCACTGCGGGACACGGCTGCTTCGTTCGCCGCGACCTGTCACAGAATCTGATCTGAGCATGGACATCGGGGTGGTGCTGCAGTGCAATCCGCCGGCGTCGCGGGTGATCGATCTGGCCAGACAGGCCGAGACGCATGGGTTTTCGCACGTATGGACGTTCGATTCGCATCTGCTGTGGCAGGAACCGTACGTCATCTACAGCCAGATTCTGGCCGCGACCAGGCGCGTGACCGTGGGTCCGATGGTCACCAATCCGGCTACCCGCGATTGGACCGTGACGGCGTCGACGTTCGCGACTCTCAACGACATGTTCGGCAATCGAACCGTCTGCGGCATCGGTCGGGGTGATTCCGCGGTCCGCGCTCTCGGAGGGAAGCCGACAACACTTGCCTCGCTTCGAGACTCGATCGAGGTGATCCGAAATCTGGCCAACGGGCGCAGCGCCCGGGTGGGTGAGACGACGGTGCAGTTCCCGTGGGCGGAGCATTCGACGCTGGAGGTGTGGGTCGCGGCGTACGGACCGAAAGCCCTCGAGCTCACCGGGCAGGTAGCGGACGGATTCATTCTGCAATTGGCAGATCCGGATATTGCTGCGTGGACGATCGGCCGAGTGCGTGCTGCGGCCGAGCAGGCGGGCCGAGATCCGGATTCGATCTCGATCTGCGTGGCAGCTCCCGCCTACGTCACCGACGGTACCGAGGCCGGGCTCGAACATGCCCGCGATCAATGTCGTTGGTTCGGTGGGATGGTCGGCAATCACGTCGCCGATATCGTCGCACGCTACGGCGGTGACGGCGGCGGTGTTCCGCAGGCACTCACCGACTACATCGCGGCGCGCAAAGGATATGACTACAACGAGCACGGTCGAGCCGGAAACTCGCACGCAGAATTCGTTCCGGACGAGGTGATCGACAGGTTCTGCCTACTGGGCACCCCGGCCGATCACATCGCCAAGCTGAAGGAGCTCGAGGCGCTCGGCGTCGACCAGTTCTCGGTGTACCTGCAGCACGACGCCAAGGCAGCGACGCTCGAAGCGTACGGAGAGAGCATCATCCCGCAGATTCGCACATCTGTCACGGCTACGTCGTGACGGGCGACGGGACTGTTGCCGTCGGCCAGTCGTACGCTCCGGTGAGTGTCACACCGAAGAAAGGCGGCAAGTAGATGGATCACGTGTTCTACTCCTGGTCGGCGCAGGCCGAACTGAACCCGATCACCGTCGAGGGTGCCGAGGGGTCGTGGTTCTGGGACGACAAGGGCAATCGGTACCTGGACTTCTCGTCCCAGTTGGTCAACGTCAATCTCGGGCATCAACACCCCGACGTGGTGGCCGCCATCGTCGAACAGGCCCAGGTTCTGACGACCATCTCTCCGACCGTGGCCAACAACAAGCGCAGTGAACTCGCCGCTCTGATCGCCGAACGCGCTCCGGGTGATCTGAAACGGGTGTTCTTCACGACGGGCGGTGCCGAAGCCGTCGAGCATGCGGTGAGGCTGGCGCGCCAGCACACCGGACGCACGAAGATACTTGCCGCCTACCGCTCGTACCACGGCGGAACCGGAGTCGCTATCGGTCTCACCGGCGAGCCGCGGCGATGGGGTACCGAGCCGACCAACGTCGACGTCGTACGCTTCTTCGGGCCGTACCCGTACCGGTCGCCCTGGGGCACAACGACTCCCGAGGACGAGACAGCCGCAGCGCTGGCGCACCTCGAACAGGTCATCGTGCTCGAAGGCGCGCAGAACATCGCCGGACTGATCCTGGAATCGGTCGTCGGTACAAACGGTGTGCTGATCCCGCCGCCCGGATATCTGGCCGGCGTTCGGGCACTGTGCGACAAGTACGGGATCGTCTACATCGCCGACGAAGTGATGGTCGGGTTCGGGCGAATCGGCGAATGGTTCGCGTGCCAGGCCTGGGATGTGACACCGGATCTGATCACCTTCGCCAAGGGCGTCAACTCCGGATACGTGCCCCTCGGCGGGGTCGTGATCTCGGAGAAGATCGCCTCGCAGTTCGACCACAAGCCGTATCCGGGCGGCTTGACCTACTCCGGTCACGTCCTCGGGTGTGCCGCGGGCGTCGCATCCATCGGGGTGTTCGAGCGCGACAAGATCCTTCCTCACGTGCGTCACGTCGGCGAGGACGTACTCGGTGCGGGCCTGTCCAAGCTGGCCGAATCGCATCCGAGCGTCGGTGAGGTGCGCGGCAAGGGATTCTTCTGGGCCGTCGAGCTGGTCAAGGACGGCACGACGCGGGAGCCGCTGGTGCCCTTCGCCGCGTCGGGCAAGGATGCGGCGGCGATGGGCACCGTGACCGCCGCGGCGAAGTCACGGGGTCTGTGGCCCTTCGTCGCAGGCAACCGTCTGCAGATCGCGCCGCCGCTGACGACGACCGAGGACGAGATTCGTCAGGGACTGGAAATCCTCGACGAGGTATTGACGGTGGCGGACGGGTTCACCGTCTGACTCGGGGTCGTGGGCGGAAACTCGACTTCTGCTACGAGGCAGGAGTGGAGCCTGCGGAACGACCCGAAAACACTGCGCGCACGTGCGGCGTCAGCCGCTCTGATCAGAGCACAGCACCGGGGTTGAGGATTCCGGCCGGATCGAGAGCGGTCTTGATTCGCCGGGTCAGTTCCATGACGTCTTCGCCGACTTGATCGGGCAGCCAGGCCTTCTTGAGGCGACCTACGCCGTGTTCGCCGGTGATGGTGCCGCCCAACGAAATTGCCAGATCCATGATGGCTCCGAATGCGACGTTGGCGCGACGGGTCATGTCGGCGTCCTCGGGATCGAAAACGATCAGCGGGTGGGTGTTGCCGTCTCCCGCGTGCGCGATGACGGCAACCAACACGTCGTATTTCTTCGACAGTTCGGCGATCCCGTCGACGAGAGCCGGGAGGGCAGGCAGCGGAACACCGACATCCTCGAGCAGCAGGCTGCCGAGTCGTTCGACCGCCGGAATGGCGAATCGACGTGCGGCAGCGAAGGCCTCACCCTCGTCGGGGTCGTCGGTGGTGAAGACATCCGAGGCTCCGGCCTCGGTGCATGCTGCGGCCATGATGTCGATCTCTCGCCCTCGATCGGCACCGGGGGAGTCGGACCGAGCGATGAGCATCGCAGCTGCCTCGCGGTCGAGTCCCATGTTCATGGCGTCTTCGACGGCACCGATGGACGCACGGTCCATGAACTCGAGCATCGACGGCCGCAGGGTACGGGTGATGGCCAGAATGGCAGTCGTCGCATCGTGCACGGAGGCGAACGAGGCAACCACGGTGCTGGCCGGAGGTTGGGCCGGGATCAATCGAAGAGTGATCTCGGTGATGATGCCCAGGGTGCCCTCGGATCCCACGAAGAGCTTCGCAAGGGACAGTCCGGCAACGTCTTTCAGGCGTGGTCCGCCGAGTCGGACGGCAGTACCGTCGGCGAGGACGACCTCGAGTCCGAGAACGTAATCGGTGGTGACGCCGTACTTCACGCAGCACAGCCCGCCGGCATTGGTGGCCGCATTGCCGCCGATGGAGCACATCTCGAACGACGACGGATCCGGTGGGTACCACAGACCGTGTTCGGCGACTGCTTTCTTGACTTCGGCGTTGAGCAGTCCGGGTTGTACGACGGCTATGCGGGTCACCGGGTCGACGGTGATCTCGCGCATGAGCTCGGTGGTGAGCACTATCCCGCCGTCGACGGCCGTGGCACCACCGGACAGGCCCGAGCCGGCCCCACGCGGGACGACCGCCACCGCGTGTTCGGTGGCCCACCGCATGACGGCTCTGACGTCGTCGGTGGACTGCGCGCGGACCACGGCCAATGGGGTACCCGCGTCGGGGTCCTTGGCCCAGTCGCGTCGGTATCCCTCGGTGATGTCGGGGTCGGTGACCACGGCACCGGCGGGAAGCAGCGCTTCGAGCTCGCTCAGGTGGGCATCTGCATCGGTAGTCACCGACATCCGGTTCTCCTCACGTCGTACATGTGACCGTCGCCACTCGAGTCTGTCACGACTCGCAGTGGGGCGTGAACGAGGACGACTCCGAGAATGTCCGAGTCACATCAGTAACACCAGCCTCAGGCGTTACCAGATCGATGCGTCGTCGACACGCAATGTTGTAGTTCGCAGCGCTAGCGTCCAGCGCAGCGCATCTCGCACCCCATGCGGTGCGGGTCGACAAGGAGGCTGCACGATGATCGATCCCGGAAGTGACTCCTGGAACTATGTGGCGGCGATGTTCTCGTACGAATTCCTCGGGGGCGGAGTCGAATACGACACCATCGAGCGCATTCACCGCGGCGAGGTCGACGAGTGGGTGCACGCGTTGCTGAAATCCGGGATGTTCGAGAGCGCGACCGTCGCGGCCATCGCCGACTCGTGGCGTGCAGCACCCCGCCGACTGTTCGACATGCTCGTCCTCGATGCCGACGAAATGACTGCTCGCCGTTGCTCTCTCGCGTGGTCGTCCCTCGACCGGCTCGCGCCGCTCGCTCGCCTGGGCTGATCACGGGTCGCACAGTCACAAATCACGGTTCACGCACCCAGAATTGTCGTCCCGGAGTCGTCGACCACGATTGCCTGGCTGTCGGTCAGTCCGTGAGTTTCGATCCCCTCGCGTCGCAGACGGCGCAGCGTCGCCCACCCCGAATCCTGCTCGTCCAGCACGGAATCGAGATGCGGGACGACGGAGAAGTCGACGAGACCGAGCCCGCTCCACACCGGATCGATGCCTGCGACCGGCCGTACCGCGTTCGGGTCGTCGGCATCCTCGACCCCGGCCAGCGACGGCGCAGCGACGCACGCTCCCGCGCTGTACCCGCCGTAGGCGATGGTGTCGGCCCGCACGCGCCCGCGGATGACCTCGTCCGCACCGGAACGAGCCATCTGAGCGCGCAACACGAACGTGTTGCCACCGCGGACCCAGACTGCGTCGAACGCTGCCAGGGCGCGCTCGAATGCGGCCGGTCTCCCGGCGAAATCGCGCAGATCCAACTCCGACGGCCGGTATCCCAAGGCGCGTAAGGGCCCGAACTCGCTGCGGAGCGAGGATTCGCGGGCAGCGGCGGGCCAGGCATCGGCCGCATTGGCGATGACGGCGAGATCGGCGGGCGGGCCGGTGAGACGGGCGAACTCGTCGGAATGGCCGCCGAATCGATACGAAGACAAGAACAACCTCACGAGGTCTGCTCCCCGGCGACCCTGGCCATTCCGGATCGAATTGCCTCGGCCACCCGCTCGGGTTCACGCAGGCGACGGGTGACGAACCCCGCCGCGAACTTCAGTCGGTCGCGGTCCCAGCGCGGCACCACGTGCAGATGCAGGTGAAAGACGGTTTGGAATGCGGCGACGCCGTCGTTGATCACCAGGTTTGCACCGTCGGCGCGGAGGTCGGACTCGCGCACTGCGCGCGCCAGCGTGTGCCCGACGCGGAAAACCTCGGCAGCCGGGTCCGGTCCGGTGGAGGTCAGGTCTGCGGAATGCTCGCGCGGAACCACCAGAACATGGCCCCTGCTGATCGGTCGAATATCGAGAAAGGCGACGGTGTGCTCGTTCTCGAACACGCGGTGGGCAGGTGCGTCGCCGGCGACGATGGCACAGAAGATGCAAGATTCCACGATTGTCACTGTAAGGTCCGATCATCACGGATAGACCTGTATGGCGTGCATCACAATTGCTCGCCCTGTAGTCGCGAAATGTCGAAACGGACTCGATTCAGAACGAATCGGACTGTGTTCTGGGTTACCCGCGCTCCATTACCTGTGGCTACTATCAGGAACCTCGTGCCTTGTCGCATGGGTTCGTCCACTCGTCGCAGATTTCGAGCCATTGGCCGATCGGTGGGCACCATTCAACGCAGGAAGACGGAGATTTGGATACATCGCAGAGCACTGAAAAGGGTTCGGGATCCACGACGGTCGTCGGTGTGGTCCGCGAATCGGGGGAAGGTGAGCGACGTGTCGCTCTGGTCCCGAAGATCGTTGCCGCGCTCACGGGCAAGGGCGTCGAGGTCGTCGTGGAATCGGGTGCCGGACTCGGCGCTCTGATCCCGGATGAGCTCTATGTCGCAGCCGGGGCCACGATCGGCGATCCCTGGGGCTCGGAGGTCGTGGTCAAGGTCGCGCCGCCCACCGACGCAGAGATCTCGAGGCTGAAGTCGGGCTCGACGCTCATCGGTTTCCTCGCCCCACGCAATGCCGAGAACAGCATCGGCGCGCTGAAGGCCGCCGGAGTACAGGCGTTCGCGGTCGAAGCCATTCCGCGTATCTCCCGCGCTCAGGTGATGGACGCCTTGTCTTCTCAGGCGAACGTCGCCGGGTACAAGGCCGTTCTGTTGGCCGCGTCGGAGTCCACGAGGTTCTTCCCGATGCTGACCACCGCCGCCGGAACGGTCAAGCCGGCGACTGTGCTCGTTCTCGGTGTCGGTGTGGCCGGCCTGCAAGCCCTGGCCACCGCGAAGCGTCTCGGTGGTCGACCCACCGGCTACGACGTGCGACCGGAGGTAGCCGACCAGGTCCGTTCCGTCGGCGCGCAGTGGCTCGATCTGGGGATCGATGCTGCCGGCGAAGGCGGCTACGCGCGTGAGCTGACCGAGGACGAACGCGTCCAGCAGCAGCGTGCCCTGGAAGAGGCGATCAAGGGATTCGACGTCGTGATCACCACGGCGTTGGTGCCCGGCCGTCCCGCACCGCGTCTGGTGACGGCCGCCGCAGTCGAGGGTATGAAGCCCGGCAGCGTTGTAATCGACCTGGCCGGTGAGACCGGCGGAAACTGCGAACTCACCGAGCCCGGCCAGACCGTCGTCAAGCACGACGTCACCATCTGCTCGCCGTTGAACCTGCCTGCCACGATGCCCGAGCACGCCAGCGAGCTGTACTCGAAGAACATTTCGGCTTTGCTCGAGCTCATGCTGGTCGACGGCGCACTCGCTCCGGATTTCTCCGACGAAGTGCTCGCCGGTGCCTGCGTGACACGTGAGAAGGAGAACTGATGTACACCCCGCTTCTCGCGAACATCGCGATCCTGGTGTTGTCCGGGTTCGTCGGTTTCGCGGTGATCTCCAAGGTGCCGAACACCTTGCACACCCCGCTGATGTCGGGAACCAACGCCATCCACGGCATCGTAGTGTTGGGCGCGTTGGTCGTCCTTGGAAAGGTGCACGACCCGTCCATCGGACTGCAGGTCATCCTGTTCGTCGCGCTGGTGTTCGGAACCGTCAACGTCATCGGTGGCTTCGTGGTCACCGACCGCATGCTCGGCATGTTCAAGTCCAAGCCGGTGCCCGCCAAGACCTCGAAGGGTGCTGACTCCTGATGGACAATCTCGTCAACATTCTCTACATCGTCGCCTTCGGCATGTTCATCTACGGTCTGATGGGTCTGACCGGACCTAAGACCGCCGTGCGGGGCAACCAGATCGCCGCGGTCGGCATGTTCATCGCCGTGGTGGCCACGCTGATATCCATTCGCGACACCGGTAACTGGATCCTGATCATCGTCGGACTCGTCGTCGGCGTGGCGCTGGGAATCCCGCCTGCGCGACGGGTGAAGATGACGGCGATGCCGCAGCTGGTGGCTCTGTTCAACGGCGTCGGCGGTGGCACGGTCGCACTGATCGCGTGGGCCGAGTTCCTCGACACGTCCGGATTCTCGAACTTCAACCACGGAGAGTCGCCGACGGTGCATATCGTCATCGGCTCACTCTTCGCGGCGATCATCGGTTCCATCTCGTTCTGGGGCTCTCTCATCGCCTTCTTGAAGCTGCAGGAAACTCTGCCCGGCTCGCCGATCACCATCGGTAAGTTGCAGCAGCCGCTCAACGCTCTGCTGCTGATCGGCGCTGTGGCCGCTGCAGTGGTCATCGGCATCAACGCCACTCCGGGCGGCGGCGTGTCGCAGTGGTGGATCGTCGCGGTTCTCGTACTGGCAGGCATCCTCGGTCTCACGGTGGTACTGCCCATCGGCGGCGCGGACATGCCGGTCGTCATTTCGCTGCTCAATGCTCTGACCGGTCTGTCTGCTGCGGCTGCGGGTCTGGCGCTCAACAACACCGCGATGATCGTGGCGGGCATGATCGTCGGCGCGTCCGGCACGATCTTGACCAACCTCATGGCCAAGGCCATGAACAGGTCCATTCCGGCGATCGTCGCAGGTGGATTCGGCGGCGGCGACGCGGCTGCAGGCCCGACCGGTGCAGGCGGGGGAACCGCCAAGGCGACCTCGGCGGCAGACGCAGCGATCCAGATGGCCTACGCCAACCAGGTCATCGTCGTGCCCGGCTACGGCCTTGCCGTCGCTCAGGCACAGCATGCCGTCAAGGACATGGCCAAGTTGCTGGAGTCCAAGGGTGTCGAGGTCAAGTACGCCATTCACCCGGTCGCCGGTCGCATGCCGGGACATATGAACGTGCTGCTCGCCGAGGCCGACGTCGCGTACGACGCGATGAAGGAAATGGACGACATCAACGACGAGTTCTCTCGCACCGACGTCACGTTGGTCATCGGAGCGAACGACGTGACCAACCCGGCGGCGCGCAACGATCCGTCGAGCCCGATTCACGGGATGCCGATTCTCAACGTCGATCAGTCGAAGTCGGTCATCGTCCTCAAGCGGTCGATGTCGTCCGGCTTCGCCGGAATCGAGAACCCACTGTTCTTCGCGGAAGGCACGTCGATGCTGTTCGGCGACGCAAAGAAGTCGGTGTCCGAGGTGACCGAGGAGCTCAAGGCCCTCTAGTCGGTCGCCTTCTCGGCCCGGATGGGACGCTTCCGTGTCAACGGAAGCGTCCCATTCTGCGTTGGGCTACGAGGGCAGCGGTATCGAACGGGTTTCGAGCCTCGCGGGCAGCGGCTGCGGGTGAGAAGAGCATCACCACCGAGCACGCCGGCCACCACACGCCCGTGATCAGCAGTGCGCTGACAATCCCGACGGGGGAGACGGACCCGACGACCAGTTGTGCCGCTCCGACAGCGAGGGCGGCGACGGTTCCGAGCCCGAGGATCATCGGCCGCCACGTGGCCGATGCCACCATCGACGCGGCCCCCAACAGCGCTGTGACAGCGACGAGCTGCCCGCTCGGAAGGTCGGTGGCCGTTGTCGACGACGCCGCGAGGTGACGCACCAGAGCTGTGGTCACTTCCGCGCCGACGACGCAGGCAATCACCACCCCGATGCCGTAAGGCAATTTTCGGACCAGGGCGACAACGGTGAGGGCGGCGAGGACGGTCAGCACGGCGGTGACGTCGATCGTGCTCAGTGCTCGCGAGGCCAGGGCGGCAGCCGGGCTCGTGGAGACGGGCCACACCGGTGCCATGTTCGGCACCCACATCAGTAGTACCGACAAGAGCGCCGCGCAGAGGCCCGACACCGTCAGCCGGGTGCGGATCGCCCGTCGGTGCGCTCGCTCGCTCGTGTTCGCCGAACGGCTCTCGTTGCCGGCTCCACGGGGTGACCGGATCGGTCCGCTGTCGAGACTCGGTGATCGCATGGACGCCAGACTGCCGCAGTCGGCTGAGCGTGAGGTGTGAGCATCGTGGGAGCTGGCTGAGCATCTGCGGTAACGGTCGGATCACGACGAAGACGCGTCGATTCCTTGTTGTAGCCGCAACCTAGTAAAGGCGATCTGTCAAATTCCTGGAGTCTGCAAACAGCCGAAAAGCCGAACCAGAAGTAGAATTTGACCCTACAACCAACCGATCGGTCGGAGTGTGTGGTCCAGTGCGGTGTAGAGGAGGCTACTCGACTGCGGCTCCGAGTAGTTGCTCTCGAGTGTCGCACCTCGCCTACCTGGACTTTTGTGCGGAGTTTGTCTCCTGTCACAGTATTTTGAAATGCGAACTATGAATTCGTTGCAAGTCGTTGATCGGATGGGCCGATCTATGTGACTATGGTCACATAGTCCAGTTCACCCTGGGCGAGACCGTCGAAAAGGGCGTAGTTTCAGCCGCATCGGAAAACCGTATTCCCCCGTTACGGCCAAGTTGGTAACGATCTGAACACGGTCTGGTCGGCTCATCGCAACTCGTGAACGGGCATTCGGCACCAACAGAAGTCGGAAACTCGAAGGAGAAGAACATGACCACAATGTCGCAGGGGCAGCTCGATATGGTCCGCGCGTTCTTTTGCAACGAGTTCCAAGCGGACTCGCTGGACCGTACGGTGATGCCGGAGCCCACGGCCGATGCCGTTGCCGAATGGATCGATGCGCTGTCCACCAGTGGACTGTTCGCACCCGCGGAGGTGCACAACATCTCGTCCGTCTGGTGTGCCGAGCCCGAGTCGATGACCGCACTGCTCGTCGGCGAAATCGACGAAATCGCTGTCAAGCGGCACGAGGCCGCAGTCCCGGCCGCTGCCGTTGCTACTCCGGCGCTGATCTCCGCGTTCGGTCGCGCCAGCTGACCGTCTGTGCTCGTGCCACCGGCATCCGTTGGCACCGCTTCGTTACGATCACCCGAACCGGTGATGTCCGTCGGCAACGGTGCCGCACAACGAAGTGAGGGTTTTGTATGGGCGTGGTGGGCTTGGACGAAGATGCAGTGTCGACGTGGATCGCGGAGCTGGGGATAGGCGCAACATCGCCGCTCTCGTTTCAGCGCATCGGTAACGGCCAGTCCAACCTCACGTATGCGGTTCGCGACGCCGGCGGCAGTGCGTGGGTCCTTCGCCGGCCGCCGTTGGGCAAATTGTTGGCGTCGGCTCACGACGTCGTGCGCGAGCACCGGATTCTCTCCGGTCTGCAGAATTCGCCGGTCCCTGTGCCGAAAATGATTGCGATCACGCAGGATCCAGCCGTTTCCGAGGTCCCGTTGGTCCTGATGAGTTTCGTCGACGGGGTCGTCGTCGACTCGGTGTCGGCTGCCGAACAGTTGGACCCCGATCAGCGTCGACGTGTCGGACTCGGTCTGACCGCGGCGTTGTCCGACATACACCGTGTCGACCTCGAGTCGTCGGGTCTTGCCGACCTCGCCGGCCGCAAGCCCTACGCTGCGCGTCAGATCGCGCGGTGGACCACGCAGTGGGACTCCTCCCGAACCCGGGAGGTTCCTGGAATCGACTCGCTCGCAGCACGATTGACGGCCAAGATCCCCGAGCAGCACGAGGTGACGCTGGTTCACGGCGACTTCCATCTGAGCAACGTCATCACCGCTCGAAACGACGGCCGCGTGGTTGCCGTCGTCGACTGGGAGTTGTGCACGCTCGGAGACCCGTTGGCGGATCTGGGTGGTCTGCTCGCCTACTGGCCTCAGGCGGACGACGGGGTTGCCGGTCCTTTCATGGCATCGACTCTGCCCGGTTTCCCTACCCGGGCGGAGCTGGTCGAGTCCTACGCGCACAACACGGGCCGCGATGTGACCGATGCCGGATTCTGGGAAGTGCTGGCGCTGTGGAAGTTGTCGATCATCGCCGAAGGCGTCATGCGCCGGATGGAA
The DNA here is from genome assembly GCF_040702225.1 of Rhodococcus sp. NPDC080181. NCBI lineage: Bacteria > Bacillati > Actinomycetota > Actinomycetes > Mycobacteriales > Nocardiaceae > Rhodococcus > Rhodococcus sp. NPDC080181. The sequence continues at coordinate 51,265 of NZ_JBFBKN010000023.1, read as the reverse complement.
GCCGATTCACGCAACCGCGCCGTGGGCGGCGCGCCGACCACCACGCTGATCGACGACATCGTCACCCGAGCGCTGCAGCGCGCCGACGAAATCGGGCTCTAGATTCAGGCGTCTACTGACGTTCCGATCACCAAAGTGCGTGCCGCAGTTTCGATTTCGGAGGGAATGGGGACGGGGCGACGGGAGTTCGCGTCGACGTAGACGTGAACGAACCGTCCCCGAGCGGCCAATGTCAGTGCGTCGTCCTCGGCTTCTCGGAACAAGGCCAGCGAGTAGACGATGCTGCGGGTGCCCAGCTTCTCCACCGCAAGACCGACCTGAAGGCGATCGGGAAAACTGAGCTCGGACAGGTAGCGGCACGAGGTTTCGGCCACGACGCCGATCGCGGGCAGAGTCCTGATGTCCACACCCGTCGTTTCCATGAGCCACCCGTTCACTGCGGTGTCGAAGTATGCGTAATACGTCACGTTATTGACGTGGCCGTAGTGGTCGTTGTCGTCCCATCGGGTCGACACCGGCCACAGCGCCGGGAAATCCGACGCATTCGACAATTCCACGCTGTCCTTCGGCGACTCCGTCATGGCACGACGCTAACCCGTCGCCACGTCGGCAACAAACGCGACCGGATTCGAGGCATCGGAGAGGCTGAGTCCGGGCGAATGCTTCCTCGGTATCGCCGTTGTGACGTAGTCTTTGGTTGGACCGGACCAGTCCGTACCGCTGGTTCTGCGAGTGATCGAAAGGCCGGCGCAGTGGTGATGCCCGTACACCTGAGGGACAGTCAGATCCCGAAGCACGAACAGCTACGCGCAATACTGTTGCACCGCTGCACCAAGGAGCTTTCGCCGGGGGATCTGATGCCGAGCGAGCGTCGGTTGATGGAGGACTACGGCGTCAGTCGCATCACGGTACGCGAGGCGATAGGACAGCTCGTCAACGACGGACATCTGGTTCGGGTACGTGGGAAAGGGACGTTCGTTGCTTCTCGTACCGTGCAGTCGCGGTTGCACCTGGCGTCGTTCTCCGAGGAGATGCGTGCCCAGGGGCTGACGCCGACGACGGTGGTCCTGTTCGCGCGACTCGAAAAGCCCTCGGCAGCAACGATTCGTGCTCTGGGCCTGGTCGACGGTGATCGGACGTACCACATCAAACGGCTACGGCTGGCCGATGCCGAGCCGGTCAGTGTCGACGACGGGTGGTACCGGGCCGAACTCCTTCCGGGGCTGATCGACCACGATCTGAGTCAGTCGGTGTACGAGGCCGTGCGCAACCACTACGGCCTGACCATCGATCGAGCCGAGCAGACCGTCAAAGCGACAGCCGCCGACAGTGACACCTCCACGCTGCTGGGGACCAAACGCGGCGCACCGGTGCTGTACTTCGACCGAGTGTCGTTCAGCGGCGACGAGCCGATCGAGCACACGGAGAGTTGGTACCGGTGCGACCGGTACCAACTCTCGATGGAGGTGCAGGGGGAGCGGCGCACCACGCAGCGCCGCTAGGCTCAGGGCAACACGAACAGCGAGTCACCCTGTGCCACCGACGTTCCGACGGCCGCGCTCGTGACGGCATCGGGCTCGGAGTCCATCAGGACCACGGGAATCACGTCGGAGTATCCGGCCTCCGCGATCGCCGCAGGGTCGTAGGTGATCACGAGATCGCCGGATTGAACCCGATCGCCCTCTGCTGCAACGAGTTCGAAACCCTGGCCCTTCATCTTCACGGTGTCGATGCCGATGTGCACCAGCACTCCCGCCTTGTCGTCGGTGAACACGACGAACGCATGTGGGTGGAGTTTGAGGATCTTGCCGGCTATCGGAGACCGCACCTCGACGGGCCCGCTACCGGCCGCTGGGCGCACGGCGACCCCGGAGCCCACCATCTGCGAAGAGAAGACCGGGTCGGGGACGTCGGCGAGCGAGATGACCTGACCGGCAACAGGACTGAAGATCGTCGAGGTCCCGCTCACAGAATGTCGCCGATGTCCTCGGCGAGGGTGTCGGCCTCCGGGCCGACGATGACCTGCACGGCTGTCCCTTTGTGGAACACTCCGTGCGCACCGGCTGCCTTGAGCGCAGCCTCGTCCACCAGCGACCCGTCCTTGACCTCGGTACGGAGCCGGGTGATGCACGCTTCGATCTCTACGATGTTGTCGGCACCGCCGAGGCCCTTCACGATCGCGTCCGCCTTGGCCATGTTCTGTTCCCGCTTCCTTCTCGTGTGCAGTGGTGTCGGCGAGGTCACATCTCCGGGTTGACATGTGGTCGTCACCTGGCCAAACTACAACTGGTAATGACCGGACAGTACCCCTGATGTCATCCGGTCACAACAGTAGAACTCCCTTGCCGGACCAGCCTCGAAGAGAAGGTCGCCATGACCCTGAAGAAGACGGACTCGGCCGAAGCCGAACCGAAGAAGGAATCCAGATCTCTCGCCGGGTTGCAGCGATTCGGGCGCAGTCTCATGCTGCCCATCGCGGTTCTTCCTGCGGCGGGAATCCTGTTGCGGCTGGGCCAGGACGACCTCCTCGGCAGATTCAGTGCTCTGGGCACCGCGGCGGCCGTCATCTCCGCTGCAGGACAGGCGGTGTTCACCTGGTTGCCCTTGATATTTGCCGTGGGCATCGCCATCGGCTGGGCCAAGAAATCGGACGGCTCGACCGCCCTCGCCGCCGTCGTCGGCTACATGGTGATGAACGGTGTCTTCACCGCGATGTCACCGGTGGTACTGGAAGGCAAAGTCGACGCGAACGGCGATCCGGCCGTGATCGACTACGGCGTGTTGGCCGGCATCGTCATCGGCTTGCTCTCCGCCATTCTGTGGCAGCGGTTCTACCGCCAGAAACTGCCGGATTACCTCGGCTTCTTCAGCGGACGACGTCTGGTTCCCATCCTGACCGCTGTCACCGGCCTCGTCGTCGCCGTCGTCATGTCGTTCGTCTATCCGCTCTTCTACAGCGCACTGAACTGGGTCGGAAACACCGTTGCCGATCACAGTGTGGTGGGTAGCGGGATCTACGGTTTCGCCAATCGCATGCTGATTCCGACGGGACTGCACCACATTCTCAATTCGGTCGTCTGGTTCCTCGTCGGTGATTATCAGGACGCGAGTGGTCAATTGGTGCGTGGCGATCTCAACCGATTCTTCGCGGGAGATCCGTCCGCGGGAGTCTTCATGACCGGCTTCTTCCCCATCATGATGTTCGCTCTGCCTGCCGCTGCATTCGCGATCTATCGCAACGCCAAGCCGTCGCAGAAGAAGATCGTCGGCGGAATCATGTTGTCCACCGGTCTGACTGCGTTCGTCACCGGCATCACCGAACCGCTCGAGTACTCGTTCATGTTCGTCGCCTGGCCGCTCTACATCATCCACGCCGTGCTGACCGGAACCTCCATGGCACTGACCAATGCCCTGGGAATCCATGACGGCTTCTTCTTCTCTGCCGGCGGTATCGACTATCTGTTGAACTACGGAATCGCTACGAAGGCATGGCTTCTCATTCCTATCGGCCTGGTGTATGCGGTGATCTACTACTTCCTGTTCAGCTTCGTCATCAAGAAGTGGAACCTGCGCACCCCCGGCCGCGAGGACGACGCGGTGCTCGAACCCGACCGGGCATGAGCGAATCCATCACGACGACGCTCCGGGGGCGGGTCGTCACACCCGACGCGGTCATCGAGGATGCCGTCGTGGCGTTGTCCGGCGATCGAATCTCCTGGGTGGGTCCGGTGTCGGCGTGGCCCGACGAGGCCCCACCGCAATCGAACTCGACCATCCTGCCGGGGCTGGTCGACGTGCACTGCCACGGCGGCGGCGGGGCGTCGTTCCCGGATTCTGCCCGTGCCGATCTGATGACCGCGGTACGGCACCACCGTGGCCGCGGCACCACCACGATGCTCGCATCGCTGGTGTCGGCATCCCCTGGGCGACTGGTCGAGCAGACGTCGATGCTCGCCGATCTGTACGAGTCGGGGGACATCGCCGGGGTCCACCTCGAAGGGCCGTTCCTGTCTGTTGCCCGCTGCGGAGCGCAGGACCCCGCGTCACTCCGTGGCGGCGACACCGGTCTGCTGGCAGACATCATCGACGCCGGGCGTGGATCGGTACGGTCGATGACACTTGCTCCCGAAGTCGACGGCTTCACGGCCGTCGGACACATGTTGCGAGAGAACGGCATCGTCCCCAGCATCGGGCACACCGACGCCGACGCACGCACCACTCGCAGCGCAATCGAAGCCCTCGGAGAGGGTGCCATCGGTGCCACCCACCTGTTCAACGGGATGCCCACCTGGCATCATCGGTCGCCGGGACCGGTCAGCGAGTGCTTGGCCGCCGCGGCGCGAGGGTCGATGGTGCTCGAATTGATCGGCGACGGAGTACATCTCGCCGACGAGACCGTGCGAGCGGTGTTCGATCTCGTCGGCGGCGGGAACATCGCGTTGGTGTCCGACGCGATGGCCGCGGCGGGAATGGCCGACGGCCGCTACCGGCTCGGGCCGCTGGATGTCACCGTGCACGATTCGGTCGCCCGCCTGTCGCGGGAGAACGATCCCGAGTCGGCCCCGATCGCGGGCGGCACGTCGAGTGTGCTCGACCTGGTACGCCGCGCAGTGCTCGACGCCGGCGTGCCATTGCTCGACGCAGTGCGTGCCGGGGCAACCACCCCGGCAGCATTGATCGGGATCGGGGCCGAAACCGGTTCTCTCGTAGCCGGATCGAGAGCGGACGTGTTGGTGGTCGACGCATCCTTCGAGCCGGTGCAGATCATTCGCGGCGGACGCGCGATCGAGGAGGAAAGTTAGATGGAGATCGTCGTACTCCCCACAGCTACCGACGTGGACCGAACCGCGGCCGACATCGTCGAGCACGTCGTGCGAACCGACTCGGTCCCGGGATCGGGCCCCGTCCTCGGGTTGGCGACCGGGTCGAGTCCCGTCGGCACGTATCGCGAGCTGGCCCGCCGACATCGCGAGGAAGGGCTGTCCTTCGCTGGGTGTCGAGCGTTTCTGCTCGACGAATACATAGGGCTACCCAGAGCTGCTGAGCAGTCGTATTTTTCGTTCATTCGCGAGAACTTCGTGGACCTCGTCGACCTGGACGATTCCGCGGTGTTCTCGCCGGACGGTGAAGCCGTCGACATCGCTGCCGAAGCGCGACGATACGACGCCGCGATCGGGGAGGCCGGTGGTATCGATGTGCAGATTCTCGGCATCGGCACCGACGGACACATCGGCTTCAACGAGCCCGGATCGTCACTTCGGTCGAGAACCCGGGTCAAGACGCTCACCGAACAGACTCGGGTCGACAATGCGCGCTTCTTCCCCTCGCCGGAGGAGGTGCCGCACCACGTGCTGACGCAAGGCCTCGGCACCATCGACGAGGCGGGTCATCTCGTGCTCATCGCTACCGGAGAATCCAAGGCAGACGCGGTGGCCGCGGCCGTCGAGGGGCCGTTGTCGGCACGCTGTCCTGCGTCCGCGATTCAGTGGCATCCACACGTGACGGTACTGGTGGACGAGGCAGCTGCTGCGTCCCTCGCTCTCACGGACTACTACCGCCACGCCTACGCGAACAAGCCCGCGTGGCAGCGCCTGTGAGTCAGCGACGGGAGAATTCCGACGCCCGCTGGATCTGATCGTCGGACGGGCGAACTCCGGTGTAGAGAACGAACTGTTCTGCTGCCTGCAGGGCAATGACCTGTGCACCGGTGATCACCGGTTTGTTCGCCGCACGCGCCGCGGTGATCAGCGGCGTCTCCGACGGCATCGCGACCACGTCGAACACTGCCTGTGCCGCATGGATCTGCGACTCGCTGAAGGGAGTCGAATCGGCAGCGGGGCCGCCCGCCATTCCCACCGGGGTGACGTTCACCAGCAAGTCGGCTCCGACGGACTCGGCCGACCAGTCGTATCCGTACGCCTCGGCGAGAGCCGGACCGGTCGACGTGTTGCGAGCAACCACGGTGCCGCGGGTGAAACCCGAATCCCGCAGTGCGGCAACGACTGCCTTGGCCATACCGCCGCTGCCGGTCACGGCCACCGAACAATCGGTCGAGATACCGCTGGACGCGAGCAGATCGGCCACAGCCTGGTAATCGGTGTTGTAGGCGTGCAGCACGCCCGCCTCGTTGACGATGGTGTTGACCGATGCGATCGCGCTCGCAGATTCGTGCATGACGTCGACCAGCTCGATCACGTCTTCCTTGAACGGCATGGAGACCGCGCATCCCCTGATACCGAGTGCACGGACTCCACCGACCGCGGCCGCGAGATCGGTGGTGGTGAACGCCTTGTAGACGAAGTTCAATCCCAGTTCGTCGTACAGGTAGTTGTGGAAGCGGGTTCCGATATTGCTCGGCCTTCCCGACAGAGACATACAGAGCTGGGTGTCACGGTCGAGAAAGCTGCGCGACGACGTCGTTGCCATTGGCCCGACTTTACCGCCCGCGTTCGCATCGCTGGATCAGCAGCTGGGGGCCACCGAAGCGAGGGCGCGGCGGTCGGCCTCGGTGATCGGCAGCTCGTACTGGGCCGCCACCGACAGATATTTGCCCGCGTAGAAACAGTGGTACGCCGCGTTCGGCGGCATCCACTGCGACGGCGTCTTGTCGCTCTTGCTCTGGTTGTCCGGCCCGTTGACCGCCAGCAGATTGAACGCGATGTCGTTCGCGAATCGAATGCGCTTGTCCGCTGCCCAGCTGTCGGCACCCATGTCCCAGGCGGCAGACAACGGATAGACGTGATCGATCTGGATCTTGCCGGCGTCGGACTTGGTGAACTGCAACCGTTCACCGGAGTAGGGGTCGTCCAGGGAGCCCGAGAGCACCACGCAGTCTCGGGTGCCGGCCTTGAACTCGACTTCGGTCATCGACAGTGCCAGCACGTTGTCGCGGGTTCCACACCCGTCGTGCCCGCCCGGTCCGTCGTAGTCGTCCGTCCACGCCGGTCCGAACACGCACCCTTCACCGCTCTTGCATCCGCGCTCGTACCCACGAGGATCGGGTCGTGCGGCGACGACGGCCACCCGATCCAACAGCGTTTCGATCTGGGCGCGGGTGGGGCTGCCCGGAGCCGGGGGTGGGGGAGCCAATCCCGGTATGTCGGACCGGTCACAGGATTCGAACGTCGCCATGACGATCGCGGCGATCACCAACGCCGCCGCTACCCACAGCTTCTTCACACACGCCCCATCGTGAAACTTCGATCTTGCCGACTCTCGTACCTCGCGACAGCAGTGTGCCGGACGGTACCGACACCGCCCGACACGGTCGGGGTGTCAGCGGACCTCGATGACGACCTTGCCGAGTGCGTGCCCGTTCTCCACGAGCGCAAGAGCCTCGCCTGCGCGGTCGAGTGGAAACGTGTGATCGATGCGTGGACGAAGGACGCCCGTCACGACCAGATCGGCCAATCGGGTGAACGCCGCAGTGGTGCGCTCGCGCACTGCTCCAGACCCACCCCACTGGGCGGCGAGCACCGGGTCGGCCACGCTGACGATCGGAGCGCCGGTCTTCACAGCGGCCGCGCGAAGAGTGTCCCCGCCGACCAGATCGACGATGCCGTGCACCGGCCGCGATATCGACCCGACGTACTCGGGTCCGGACTCGACGAACTCCGCACCGAGGCTCTCGATCCACTCCCGCTTGCCCGAGCTCGCCACCCCGAGAACGTCGATACCGTCGGCACGCGCCAGCTGCAGAACCGAAGAACCCACACCGCCGCCTGCGCCGAGAACGAGAACCGTGTTGCCTGCAGTCAGCGCCAACCCTCGCAGTGCGTCGAAGGCGGTCCCGGCCGCCACCGGCAGTGTCGCCGCGACCGACCAGGACACGGCCTCGGGCTTGTGTGCCGTACCGGCCGCGTTGAGCAGCGTGTACTGCGCATAGCCGCCGTGACCCGACGCCGTCGCCCCGAAGACCTCGTCACCGACCGAGAACCCGTCCACTCCCGAGCCGACGCCCACGACAGTGCCCGACACCTCCCGCCCCAGCACCGCAGGCAAAGTGATCTGCACGGTGTCCTTGCGATTACCCGCCCGCACCTTCCAATCTGCGGGATTCACCCCCGCGGCATGTACCGCCACGAGAAGCTGCCCCGATCCCGGTTCCGCCACGGGGAGGTCCAGAAATGTCTCGGTGTCGGGGCCGCCGTATTCGTCGAAGCCGTACGCGATCATGGGACCACTGTGCCTCATCGGTGCCTCATCGAAGACACATCGGCGCCGGGTATGTCGGTGCGTGCTGGTTGGATGGACCGATGCTGCACGGTCTCTGGTCTCCCGGTGCCGGATTGCTGCTCTGGGACGACGAGATCAGCACCGGAGACGAACCCGACCTACCGGCGACACACTCGCACGTGCTCACCCGCACGTTCCGGCATCGCGCCCGAGTGACGTTTCCCGACTCCACTGGACGCGCCACCCCTCGGGATCCGGTCGAACTGCCGGCGATCGCGCTGGCTCCGCACGATGCGGCCGACCTGTTGCTCCGCACCCCGTCGACCCACCCGCTGATCTCCGGCGACCTCCGGTTCCTGGGTCACGTCGCCCAGGGCATCGAACGGTGGGTCCGGGCCGGACGAGTGGTGCCGGCACTGAAATTGATGGACGGCCAGTGGTGGCCGCGTTGGCGGCTGGTCGGCGGCGAGCGTCAACGCGCCTGGCTCAGCGAGCTCGCTGTTGCGATGCCGTCGGTGCAGCGAGCGAACGAACGACCGAAGAAGCTTCTGGACGACATGGTCGAGGAGCTCACCGACCCGATCGTCAGATCGGTGCTCGGCAAGCCCGACTCCGAGCACCCGTTGCTGTCGGCCCTCGTGCGTGATGATCCGTATCTCGATGGGACGCAAAAGATCTCGACGCTGTTCGACAATTGGCGCGCCAGCCTCACCGTCGACGAACCGGCGCTGGTGCTGCGCCTGCTCGAACCGGACGACCAGGACGGCGAGACGGGTGATGCCGACGGTGCCCCGGACGATGCCGTCGAGTCGTTCTGGATTCTTCAGGTGTGCCTGCGCGCGGACGGGGAGGCGCCGCGTCCGGTCCCGATGAGCCGCAAGGTCGACGCGACCTTGCTGTCGACGGCAGTGCGCAAACTCGGCGAGGCCGTCGCTGCCTACCCGAGGCTGCGTGATCTGCCCACCCAGGAGGGCACCCTCGACCTGTTGTTGCCGACGTCGGTGGTCATCGATCTCGTCGAACACGGTGCCACTGCATTGCAGGCCACCGGCACGACGGTCCTGCTGCCGAGGGCCTGGACCAGGTTGGATCCGTCGATGCGATTGCGGGTCGAGTCACCCGCGGTGACCAAAGCTGCGGCCGATCGTGCCGTCGGTATGGACGAGCTGGTGTCGTACGACTGGCAACTGCAGCTGGGCGACATGGTGCTCACCGAGGCGGAGATGAACCGGCTTGCCGTCTCGAAGGGCGACCTCGTCCGGCTGCGCGGGCAATGGGTGCTCGCCGACGGGGGACAGCTGGCGCGGGCCGCGAAGTACGTCGCCGAGCATCACGGTGACGGGACTGCGCTCAGCACGTTGATGCGTGAGATGACGTTGGCCGATCCGCCTCCGGCTCCGGTCCAGGACATCCGCGCCACCGGCTGGGCGGCAACGTTGCTCGAACCCGGGGCGGTTCCGGAAACCATCCCGGTGCCCGACGGTGTCCGGGCGACTCTGCGGCCCTATCAGCAACGCGGTCTCGACTGGCTCGCGTTCATGAGCCGGCTCGGTCTCGGTGCCGTGCTCGCCGACGACATGGGCCTGGGCAAGACACTGCAGGTGCTCACGCTGCTCGCTCACGAGAACAGTGCGACTCCGACGCTGTTGGTGGCCCCGATGTCGGTGGTCGGTAACTGGCAACGTGAGGCCGCGAAATTCACTCCTGCACTGCGTGTTCTGGTGCACCACGGTCCGACGCGGTTACGCGACGAGGCGCTCGATCGAGCGATCGCGGAGCACGACCTGATCGTCACCACGTACGCATTGATGGCCAAGGACCGCGCGCAGTTGGCCGCACAGACGTGGCGTCGCGTGGTTCTCGACGAGGCGCAGCACATCAAGAATGCAGGCACCGTGCAGGCGAAGGCGGCGCTGGCCATTCCGGCCGATCACAAACTGGCGCTCACCGGGACGCCGGTGGAGAACCGGCTGGACGAGCTGAGGTCCATTCTGGATTTCGCGAACCCGGGCATGCTGGGGCGGCCGTCGGACTTCCGGAAGCGGTTCTCGGTCCCGATCGAGCGGGAGAACGACGAGAACGCGGTCTCGCGGCTGCGTGCCATCACGTCTCCGTTCATTCTGCGTCGCGTCAAGACCGATCCCACGGTCATCTCTGATCTGCCGGAGAAGAACGAAATGACCGTGCGCGCCAACCTCACTGCCGAGCAGGCGGCGTTGTACAAGGCCGTCGTCGACGAGATGATGGCCCAGATCGCGGACGCGAAGGGCATGAAGCGCAAGGGTGCGGTGCTCTCGGCCCTCACTCGCCTCAAACAGGTGTGCAATCACCCCGCGCATTTCCTGTCCGACGGTTCGGCGGTACTCAAGCGAGGTCAGCACCGTTCCGGAAAGATCGGATTGGTGGAGGACATGCTCGATTCCGTTCTCGGTGACAACGAGAAGGCGTTGTTGTTCACGCAGTTTCGAGAGTTCGGTGAGCTCGTGGCACCGTATTTCGCCGAGCGTTTCGGAGTTCAGGTGCCGTTCCTGCACGGCGGCGTGAGCAAGGGCAAGCGCGATGAGATGGTCGAGAAGTTCCAGAGCGACGACGGTCCGCCGATCATGATGCTCTCGCTCAAGGCCGGTGGTACCGGGCTCAATCTCACTGCCGCCAATCATGTTGTGCACCTAGATCGTTGGTGGAATCCGGCGGTGGAGAACCAGGCGACCGACCGCGCTTTCCGTATCGGCCAGCGCAAGAATGTGATGGTGCGCAAGCTGCTGTGTGTGGGCACCGTGGAGGAACGCATCGATTCGATGCTGGTGTCGAAGCAGGATCTGGCGGATCTGGCGGTGGGCACCGGTGAGAGCTGGGTGACCGAGATGGACACTGCGGAACTGCAGGAACTGTTTCGTCTCAGCGAAGACGCGGTGGGGGAGTGATGGCCGACTTCTCGCAGTACGGCAAGCGTCGACAAGCCAAGGGCGGCATCGAGTCTCGTAACAAGCGGGGTGCCTTCGGGCAGACGTGGTGGGGCAGGCACTTCGTCGCCGCGATGGAAGATCTGGCCGATCCGGGCCGGATCGCACGGGGCCGGACCTATGCCCGCCAGGGGCAGGTGCTCACTCTCGGCGTCGAACGCGGGCAGATCTACGGTGAGGTGCAGGGCAGTCAGCTCGAGCCGTTCTCGGCGTCGGTCAGCGTGGAGCCGCTCACCGAAGGCGAGGTGGCCGCGCTCGTCGGCCGAGTGCGATCCAACCCCGGCATGCTGGCGGAACTCGCGTCCAACGCGATTCCTCAGGCGCTGGCGTCGGTGCTGCTTCCCCACGACAAGGGGCAACTGGATTTCGACTGTTCGTGCCCCGACGACGGGTGGCCGTGCAAACACGCGGCAGCGCTGATGTACATCGCCGCCGAGCACATCGACGCGTCCGCGGGGACGATCCTGACACTGCGCGGTGTCGATCTGGATCAGTTGATCGAGGGGGTCGGCGACAGCGACGAGGAGTTCGACCCGGACGACTGGTTCGGCGATCGTGCGGCGTTCCCCGAACTCCCCAAGGTGTCGTTCGCTCCGGCGACGGACGATCTCGATCCGCTGATCCTGCGCAGAATCTTTCGCGCCGACGGTTCGACGGAGGCGGAAGTCAGCCGGGCCTGCGCTGATCTGCGCGCGTTCTACGACCGGATGTGACCGCTCCTGGACTTACATGGACATCCGACTATAGGATGAGCGTACTTAATTCCACGCTCGAGGACGGACACCCATGGCTCGCGAACTCACGCACTTCATCGGCGGCAAGCATGTCGCCGGCACCTCCGGACAGTTCGGGGATGTGTTCGATCCCAATACCGGTGAGGTGCAGGCCCGGGTGCCCCTGGCCGACGTATCCGAGGTCGAGGCCGCCATCGCCGACGCCGAGCAGGCGCAGCGTGAGTGGGCGAAGTGGAACCCGCAGCGGCGCGCTCGGGTGCTGATGAAGTTCCTCGCGCTCGTCACCCGCGACACCGAAGAACTCGCGCGGCTGCTCTCGTCGGAGCACGGCAAGACCATCGCCGACGCCAAGGGCGACATCCAGCGTGGCGTCGAGGTCGTCGAGTTCGCCGTCGGTGTTCCGCACCTGCTCAAGGGTGAGTACACCGAGGGTGCGGGTGGCGGTATCGACGTCTACTCGATGCGTCAGCCGCTCGGTGTCGTTGCCGGTATCACCCCGTTCAACTTCCCGGCGATGATTCCGCTGTGGAAGGCCGGCCCGGCCATCGCCTGCGGTAACGCCTTCATTCTCAAGCCGTCCGAGCGGGATCCGTCCGTGCCCCTCAAGCTCGCCGAGCTGTTCCTCGAGGCAGGTCTGCCGCCGGGCGTGTTCAACGTCGTCAACGGCGGCAAGGATGCCGTCGACGTGCTGCTCACCGACGATCGCGTCAAGGCGATCGGCTTCGTCGGATCGACGCCCATCGCGCAGTACATCTACGAGACGGCGGCGCAGCACGGCAAGCGCGCACAGTGCTTCGGTGGAGCGAAGAACCACGCATTGGTGATGCCCGATGCCGATCTCGACGAGGTCGCCGACGCTCTGCTCGGAGCCGCATACGGTTCGGCCGGCGAGCGATGCATGGCGATTTCCGTCGCGGTTCCCGTCGGTGAGGAGACCGCCGACGCGTTGGTCGCCAAACTGACCGAGCGAGTGGCGAAACTGAAGATCGGCCGCAGCGACGACGAGACCGCGGACTTCGGCCCGCTCGTCGGTAGCGATGCGTTGAAGCGCGTCAACGACTACACCCAGATCGGTGTGGACGAGGGTGCCGAGTTGGTCGTCGATGGACGCGGATTCAGTCTCGAGGGCCACGAGGGCGGATTCTTCGCCGGCGCAACGCTGTTCGACAAGGTGACCACCGACATGCGCATCTACAAGGAAGAGATCTTCGGACCGGTCCTGATCGTCGTGCGCGCGAAGGACTACGAGGACGCGCTGCGTCTGCCGTCCGAACACGAGTACGGCAACGGCGTCTCGATCTTCACCCGCGACGGCGACACCGCTCGCGACTTCTGCTCCCGCGTCCAGGTGGGCATGGTGGGAGTCAACGTGCCGATTCCGGTGCCGATCGCGTACCACACGTTCGGTGGCTGGAAGCGTTCGGGATTCGGCGATCTCAACCAGCACGGACCGGATTCCATCCGCTTCTACACCAAGACCAAGACCGTCACCCAGCGTTGGCCGTCGGGCACCAAGGAAGCAGCTGCGCAGAATCACTTCGTCATTCCGAACATGGACTGATCGACGATGTTCACGTTGAACGAGGACGAGCGTGCCATCAACGACACAGCTCGTGATTTCGCGGACGAGTTCCTCGCACCGAACGCCGTCGAATGGGATCAGCAGAAGCACTTTCCGGTGGACGTGCTGCGCAAGGCTGCTGCTCTCGGGATGGGTGGCATCTACATTCGTGAAGACGTGGGCGGATCGGGCCTGACCCGCGTCGACGCGGTGCGCATTTTCGAGCAACTCGCCACCGGTGACCCGTCCATCGCGGCCTACATTTCCATCCACAACATGGTCGCCTGGATGATCGACACGTACGGCGACGACGAGCAACGGCAGCGCTGGCTTCCAGGGCTGTGCTCGATGGACCAGCTCGGTAGCTACTGCCTCACCGAACCCGGCGCTGGATCCGATGCGGCAAAGCTCGGTACCAAGGCCGTCCGCGACGGTGACGAGTACGTGCTGGACGGCGTCAAGCAGTTCATCTCCGGCGCAGGCACTTCCGAGGTGTACGTCGTTATGGCCCGCACCGGAGCGCCGGGTCCCCGCGGCATCTCGGCGTTCATCGTGCCGAAGGACACGGCGGGACTGTCGTTCGGAGCGAACGAGAAAAAGATGGGATGGAACGCTCAACCCACCCGCCAGGTGATCTTCGAAGGTGCCCGCGTTCCGGCTGCCAACCTGCTCGGCGGCGAGGGCGACGGATTTCGGATCGCGATGAACGGGCTCAACGGCGGACGCATCAACATCGCCGCGTGCTCGATCGGCGGCGCACAGTCCGCTCTCGACAAGGCCGTGTCCTACCTCGCCGACCGCAACGCATTCGGCGCCAGGTTGCTCGACTCGCAGGCCCTGCAGTTTCGACTGGCGGATTTCAAGACCGAGCTCGAAGCTGCGCGAACTCTGCTGTGGCGAGCAGCGGACGGGTTGCAGAACAATGCAGCCGACAAGGTCGAGATGTGCGCGATGGCCAAGCGTTTCGGTACCGATACCGGCTTCGAGGTCGCCAACGGGGCGCTGCAGTTGCTCGGCGGATACGGTTATCTCGCCGAGTACGGTGTCGAGAAAATCGTTCGCGACCTTCGGGTCCACCAGATTCTGGAAGGTACCAACGAGATCATGCGCGTGGTCGTAGCTCGCTCCATCGTGGGTGCAGCATGAGCGATGTCCTACTGGAGGTTTCGGGCGGGATCGGTCGCATCACTCTGAACCGCCCCAAAGCGATCAACGCACTCTCGCATGCGATGGTGCAGCAGATAGCTCCGGCGTTGGCGCAGTGGGCATCCGACGACAGCGTCGACGTCGTCCTGTTGACCGGAGCCGGCGAGCGCGGATTGTGCGCGGGCGGCGACATAGTCTCGATCTACCACGACGCCAAGGACGGCGGCAGCGGGAGCAAGGACTTCTGGCGCGACGAGTACGTGCTCAACGCCGCGATCGCCCGCTTCCCGAAGCCCTTCGTCGCGATCATGGACGGCATCGTCATGGGCGGTGGCGTCGGGCTCTCGGCCCACGCGAACACCCGCATCGTGACCGAACGTTCGAAGATCGCGATGCCCGAGGTCGGCATCGGATTCATTCCCGATGTCGGTGGCACCTACCTTCTTTCGCGTGCGCCCGGCGAAACCGGTACCCACTTCGCGCTCACCACGGCGCGGATGAATGCGGCCGACGCCATCGCGGTCGGATTCGCCGATCACTACATTCCGTCGGACAAGCTCGAGGAGTTCTACACCGCCCTCGAGACGGTCAGCGTCGGGGAGGCCGTCGACGCGTTCAGCGAGTCGGCTCCGGAATCCACCGTCGCGGCTCAGCAGGAATGGATCGACGAGTGCTACGCAGGTGACGACATCCAGGGCATCGTCGACGCTCTGGCTGCATCGCCGGTGCCGGAGGCGCAGCAGGCCGCAAAGGACATCGCGTCCAAATCGCCGGTGTCTCTTGCGGTGACGCTGCGGTCGCTGCGACGGGCGGCGACGCTGCCCTCCCTCGAGGCCGTGCTCGACGAGGAGTACCGCGTGTCGGTCGCGTCGCTGAGCAGTCACGATCTGGTCGAGGGAATTCGGGCGCAGGTCGTCGACAAGGATCGCAACCCCCAGTGGCAGCCGGCCACGTCGGCGGATGTCACTGCAGAGGACGTCGACCGATACTTCGCGCCCCTGGGCGACGCCGAACTCGGTCTGTCGAAAGCACTTACAGAAGGTGAGCAGTCATGAGCGAGAAGACGATCGGATTCATCGGCCTCGGGCACATGGGTGGACCGATGGCCGCCAACCTGGCTGCGGCCGGGTACACGGTGCAGGGCTTCGATCTTGTTCCCGCGGCGCTGGAGCAGGCCACGAAGGACGGCGTCACTGTGGTGGAGTCCGCGGTTGCGGCCGTCGCCGGAGCCGACATCGTGATCACGATGTTGCCGAACGGGAAACTGGTGCTCGGGCTGTACGGGGACCTGCTTCCGGCCGCGGCACCGGGGACGTTGTTCATCGATTCGTCGACCATCGACGTCGCCGACGCGCATGCCGCGCACCGGCTGGTGCACGAGGCCGGACACCGTAGCCTCGACGCTCCGGTCTCGGGCGGTGTCGGGGGAGCGGCCGCAGGCACGCTCACGTTCATGGTCGGTGGTTCGGAGGACGATTTCGCCTCCGCCGCTGCCGTTCTCGATGTCATGGGCCGCAAGGTCGTGCACTGCGGACCGGCGGGCAACGGCCAGGCCGCCAAGATCTGCAACAACATGATTCTCGGCGTATCGATGATCGCCATCAGCGAGGCCTTCGTGTTGGGCGAGAAGCTCGGTCTGAGCAATCAGGCGCTCTTCGACGTGGCATCGACCGCGTCCGGCCAATGCTGGGCGTTGACGACCAATTGCCCGGTGCCCGGTCCGGTTCCGACGAGCCCGGCGAACAACGAGTACAAGCCCGGATTCGCGGCGGCCCTCATGGACAAGGATCTGGGTCTGGCTGCGAATGCACTGCGCGACAACGGGGTCGAGGGAGTACTCGGACTTCGCGCAGCCGAGCTCTACGCTCGGTTCAAGGAAACGTCCGGTGGCGGAACCGACGTGGACTTCTCCGGCATCATCAACGACATCCGCGAACGCTCGAACGGAGCTGCTCAGTGACCGACTACGAAACCATCCTGCTCGAACGCCGGGGACGCGTCGGCATCATCACGCTGAACCGTCCGAAAGCATTGAACGCGCTGAACTCTCAGTTGATGCGTGAGGTCGTGTCGGTGGTCGAGGAACTCGATGCAGATTCCGAGATCGGTGCCATTCTGATCACCGGATCCGAACGGGCTTTCGCAGCCGGGGCCGACATCAAGGAAATGCAGCCCAAGTCGTACATGGACGTGTACCTCGACGACTTCTTCGCGGCGTGGGATCGACTGGCCGCGGCGCGGACGCCCCTCATCGCGGCGGTCTCCGGTTATGCACTCGGTGGCGGGTGTGAACTCGCGATGCTGTGCGACGTTCTGATCGCCTCGGACACCGCGGTATTCGGACAACCCGAGATCAAGCTCGGCGTCATTCCGGGAATCGGTGGCTCGCAGCGCCTGACGCGTGCGGTAGGCAAGGCCAAGGCCATGGAGATGTGCCTGACCGGCCGGAACATGAAGGTCGAGGAAGCCGAGCGAGCAGGATTGGTCTCGCGCATCGTGCCGGTCGCGGATCTCCTCGACGACGCCATCGCAACCGCGACCACGATCGCCGAGATGTCGCTACCGGTTGCCATGATGGCGAAGGAAGCAGTGAACCGATCGTTCGAGTCGAGCCTTCGTGAGGGAGTTCTGTTCGAGCGCCGCGTGTTTCATTCGACGTTCGCCACGGAGGATCAGAAGGAAGGCATGTCGGCTTTCATCGAGAAGCGCACGCCCAACTTCCAGCACCGGTAGTGCTGGCCGCTCTTTCGGGTCGTTCCGCGGGTTCCACTCGCGTGCTTTCGGGTCGTTCCGCGGGTTCCACTCGCGTGCTTTCGGGTCGTTCCGCGGGCTCCACTCCCACCCCGACCGGTCGTTCCGCGGGCTCCACTTCCGGGGCTGTCCTACCTGTCGGGGGACAGGAGGGCGGCCCCGCGGGCCGAGACCAGCTCGGGCATCGTCGGCACCAGGGTCGTCAGACCGGTCCGCAGTTCGAGAGACCGCGCTATCGAGGTGATGTTAGCGCCGCCGCCGACCACGACGATGGACTGCGGCCTGGCACCGGACAATTCGATGGTCTGCTCCACCAGCATGCCTGCGTAACGGACGGGTCCCGCGATCAGATCGTCGAAGTCGCGCCGTGTCAGCACATGCCGTGCAGTGCCGGCTGGGTCCGTGGTGCTGACGACGGAATCGATGCTCAGTTGCTCCTTGATGGACCGGCTGGCGTCGATTCCGACGCGAACGCCGTTGGACGAGAGCAGCCGGCGCACCGAGTGATCGAGATCGTCGCCGCAGAACGTCGCGGTGCGCCGCGTCATGAGGGTGCGTGTGGACGCGAGATCGATGACGGTGACCGTGGTCCCGGTACTACCGATGTCGCACAGCACGGTGACGCCGTGATTGGGGACCAGCCCGATGAATCGTAGAAACCTCACTTGCGCAGCGGTTTCCGGAACGAGTGAGGCCGTGCGAGCGGTACCTCGGGTGGCGACCGTGCCGGGATCGGTGGCCACCCGGTAGGCAATGGCGGAGAACTGGACCGGGAGCGACATCGTCGCGGCGATGGAATGGATGGCGTCGACGCCGGTGGCGATCGTGGTGGCCAGCGACTGCCCGGGAGCGCGGCGCACCGTCCGCGACACGATGGGTGTGCGGTGGGGGCTGTCCAGATACGTCAGAATTGCGCGTGCACCGTGCGCACCCGCTCCGACCCCCAACACCAGCACCCCGCCCCGCCCTTCAGCAGACCGACTCCGACCTGTTCCCGGAGCAATTGGACCACGAACGGTACGGCTGTGCCATTGTCTTGTGACGAGTCACCATCGAACTCAGAACGATGTGGTGATGTCATCACTGTCGAAATCGCCTGCATCCGAACGCAGTTCCGCGAGGATGCGCACCAGCGCCATCAGCTTGTCGCGCGCGAGCCCGGGCCTGGCGAACACCAGCGTGTTCAGGCGCTCGGTGGCTTCGACCGCCAACGTGCGCCCCTGCTCGGTGATTTCGACCAGGGTTGTCCGTCGATCGCTGGGATGGGGAATGCGGCGCACGTAGCCGACCGATTCGAGGCGGTCCACCGCGTTGGTCACACTGGTGGGGTGCACTTGCAGTCGGGCACTGGCCTTCGCCATCGGTAGCGCGCCGTTCTTGGTGAACGTCAACAACGTCAGCAACTCGTAGCGCGAAAACGTCAGTCCCGTCGGCTTGAGCGCTTCCTCGACTCGGGCCAGCATGATCTGCTGCGCGCGCATCAGCGAGGTGACCGCGGCCATACCGTCGGCGGCATCGGACCACCCGTGCTTGGTCCACTGACGGTGGGCCTCTGCAATGGGGTCGAGGGGAAGCGGCGACGGTGCTGGCATACACACCATCCTCCCACGATGCCCGGTTCGAGCGTCTACCGAATGACGGTGCGAAGTACCGCGAGTGGTACCCGATCGGTGATCGCGGCTCGAGTCCGCGAAATCTGCTCGCGGGCATCGACTGTGCGCGCGCTGTCTGTCTCGTCGACGGTCAGGGCGGCGTCCAACAGGCTCAATTGCGCCAGCACGGCGTCGACATCGTCGGTGGAGCGCGCAGCGCGGCCGACCCTCTCGGCGAGACGAATTCCGGCCTGGACCACCATAGGACTGCCGGTCCCGTAGATGCGCACCGCATCGAGCGCATGGTCGATCAAGATCGAGACGGGCACCCGCCGCACGATCAGTCGCACCTCTCCGTCGGTTCCACGCCGTCCGCGTGACGGTGCCGGCCGTTGGACCAGTGCAACGAGTCCGACGGAGAGATCGTCGATGGCGTTACGCGCCGTGTAGGGATCGTTGACCCCGGTGGACAGCGCCCGGACCGCCATTTCCGTCATCTGCTCGACGGCGAACGCGATGTCGTGGCGCGGCGTCCTACTGGTACCGATGTCGAAAGAAGAGCGGACTCGGTCGATCGATGCGTCGGAGATGTCGGCCGAGCGATCGGCGAGAATGTCGACGAGCGGCTCGCCGGAGACGATGTGCTCGCCCGGGACCCGATGAATCTCGATCAGCGTGCCGTTGTCGCTCGCGATGCCCAGCAGTGCGTCCTCGTCGATGTCGATGATCACCCCGGATGTCTCGGCCAGGACCGTCACGTAGACAGGTGGTTTCGAGATGCCGTCGATCGAAGCGGCGTCGTCGGGACGATCGGTCGGGTAGAGGGAGTCGACGGATTCCGACAACTCGTCGCGGACTCTCGCGGACAGGGTGGCCACCTGAATCGACTGCGCGATGTGGTGGATGAAGTAGACGAGCACGCCCACGTCGACGACGGCGAGCGCGACTGCCACGTTGACGGCGATGTCCGGGACGAACACCGAACCATCGGATTCGATCGAACGAATCGACCGCAGCACCATCAGCGAGTACAGGAACGTCGCCCCGAAGATACCCAGTACTACTTGATTTCCGCGATCGGCCATGAAGTTTCGCACCAGGCGGGGGCCGTACGAGGAGCTGGCCGTGGCGAGGACGGAGATGGTGATGGAGAACGACGTGGCAGCCACCCCCAGCATCGAGCCACCGATCGCCCCGAGGATGTCCCGGCTGCCACTCGCCCCGACGTGATAGAGCAACGAACCCGTCAGGTCCACGCGGGTGTCGAGTAGGTAGCGATCGAGGCTGACGAGCGCCTGCGCCAGTAGGAGTGCGAGAACTCCGAGGACGGCGGGAATAAACCAGAACGACTCCCGCAACCGCGCTATGTGTTCCTTCATGAGCGACAGTCTTCCCGCCCAGGAACGAATCGACACCCGCATTTGGAATCGCGGCGCTCGCTTCGTTCGAACGAGGCTTGCCGGCACAGGCCGGCCTCGATTCGTCTCAAGCGAGCAGAGCAGGCTTTCGTGCCACGGTGACGGCCCAGTCCGCGTCGGCGCGCCAGGGTCGCAGGTTCCAGGTGGAGAATCGATGTTCGACGAAAAATCCGACGGCAGTGAGATCCTCGTGGAGTTCGTCGGCCGTGTATGCCCGGTCGGTGGCGAAGCCGGTGACGAACACTCCGCCGTCGTTCAGATGTGCCCAGATGCGTTCGAGCGCAGCACGTTCGGTGCCGGGCTCCAGAAAAACCAACACGTTGCCGGCCGCGACGACCGCGTCGAACGTGCGATTCAACTCGAGCGTGGTCAGATCCGCGAGATGCACGTCGAGTTCGGGGTGACTACGCGCCTTCTCGACCAGAATCGGATCGAGATCCACGGCGGTGACGTGGTGGCCACGTCGCGCCAGTTCGGCACCGAGTCTGCCCGTACCGCAGCCGGCGTCGAGAATGTCCGACGCGGGGGAGACCACCGCGTCGACCATGCGGGCTTCACCGTGCAGATCCACGCCGCGTTCGGCCAGACGATCGAATCGCTCGATGTACCGGGCGGAGTCGTCGGCGGAGTTCTCGGCTTGCCAGCGCGTGGTCATACCGCCAGGGTAGGTCAGCTCGGTTCGTCGAGGGCCGACCGGGCTTCGGCCACGCGTGCCCGGGCCGCCTCGAGCGCCTCCGCCGTCGACTCTGCCTGTTCGACGCTTTTTCTCTCCGCGGCCCGCGCTGCCTTCGCTGTGGCTCTCGCGGCCTCCAGCTCGGCTTCGAGTCTCTCGACTTCTGCTGTCGCGCTGCGTCGTTCGGACGCAGCGCGCTCCGTGCCCTGGTCGGCAGCGTCGGCCGCATCACGTGCGGCATCGAATGCGGTTTCGGCAGAGTCGAGTTCGGCAACCAGGCGATCGTGTTCCGCCTGGCGCAGCAACTCGGCTTCGTTCTCGGCATCGGATTCCGCTGCGGACTCGGGCGCGTCATCGGCAATGTCCGGTTCGCCGTCGTCCTCGGTCTCGGTCTCGGTCTCAGGAGGATCCGGAACGAGCGAGAGCAGCGCGGGGCCGAAGCCGCTGTATGTCTCGGCCACCACCGTTCGGCCCGCACGAACCCGGTCGCGGATCTCCGGATCGGCCATTGCGGCATTGAGGGTGTTGGAAACCTCGCGCGCCGCGTTGTCGCCGACGGTCACGCCACGTTCGCGACCCAATACCACGGCTCGATCGGTGAGCGCGCGTATCGAAGCGCTTCGAGCGGTGGACAACTCACGCAGTCGATGACCGTCGCCGCGTTGCTGAGCCCGTTCGAGTTCGGCACCGAGGTCGAACAACTCGGCGACCGCGGATTCGTCCTGACGAGCGAGTGTGTTCACCAACCAGGCCACGACAGTGGGTTTACGGAGTCCGCCGATACGAGTGGCACCGGACTTGTCTCCGGCCTTCTTGAACCGGGTCACATACGCCGATCGGTGCGACACGAAGTCGGCGGGTGCCAGTGAATACAGCTCGTCGATGACGGTGTCGATATCGGGGAGATCCTCGGACATGTGAACAGTCCGTCTCGTTCGAGCAGTCACCTCGGAGAAGTGACATGCGTGAAAGATGTGTGCCCCCGGCAGGATTCGAACCTGCGGCCTTTCGCTCCGGAGGCGAACGCTCTATCCCCTGAGCTACGGGGGCGCACCGGCTTCAGCCGGCGTGCCTGTTGGGCTGTACGAAAGACTAGCGCATGTGCAACGCGAGCCGAAATCACCCCTCGGGCAGCGGCTGCGCACCCTTCGCCGCGAGCATCTGCTTCATCAGAGTCGACTCACTCGTCTGCGTTGCCACCATGGACTTTGCCAGGTTGATCACCGCAGGAGACTGCGCGTGTGTCTGGGCGTACTCCATCATCGCCAGGCCGCCCTCGTGGTGACGCAGCATCAGCTGCAAGAACATGACGTCGACGTCGGTTCCGGTCGCTTGGCGTAGTGCGGCGAGCTCGGTGGAGCTGGCCATGCCGGGCATGGCTCTGGTGGGATCGGAGGATCCCGGTTCCATCGACATGCCGCCCATCGAATGGCCGTGAGAGTCGTCGGCCGTCATCCAGGTCATGTAGCCGTCGGTCGAGATCGGCGCGCGGTCCCACAATGCGAGCCAGCCCTGCATCTGGCCCACCTGATTCTGTTGCGAGGTGAGCATGTCGAACGCCAGGCTCTTGACGGCCTGATCGGGCGCGTTGGTCAACGCGACCGCGGCCATTTCGATGGCCTGGTTGTGGTGCACCGTCATGTCCTGGGCAAATCCGACGTCGACCGAATCTGCTGCGGGGGAGTTGTCACCGCTGCGGAACGGATTCTGCGCCAGGAAGCCCAGCGCGAATCCGATCGCCAGTACGGCGATCACGGCCAAGGCGACCAGCGCAGTGCGCTGGCTCCGCTTGGTCTCGGGGACGCCGTCGACCGAGTCGACTGTCGATTCGGTCATCAGCTCGCGGGCACCTGGAGATCGCTGGGCAGCTGTGCTCCGCCGGGCAACTGTGCTCCGCCGGGCAGGCCGCTCGGCATTCCGCCTGCGCCGCTGGTCTCGCTGGCGTCGGGAGTGATGCCTGCGCCGTCCATCGGAACGGCGTCCGCACCCGGGGCCGAAGCGTCGAACAGCGGCGGGTTGTCGGGATCGAACGCGTTGTCACCGACTCCGGGCACGGATGCGCAGCTTGCACCGACCTCCGGGTAGGCGAATCGGTTGAGGCGCAGAGCCGAGATGAACTGACCGATGCGCTCGTCGTCGACGCTGTCGAGCTTGAGCTGGTGACCCCAGGACTGCAGCGAGACGGGAGTGTCGAGGCCCGGGTACGGCGACATCATCATCTGCGTTTCCCCGTCGACGCGGTCGGCGAGGGACTGAATCTGGTCCTCGTTGAGGTCGTCGGGGTTGTACGTCACCCAGACCGCTCCGTGTTCGAGGGAGTGCACAGCGTTCTCGGTGCGGATGGCCTCGGGGTAGACGATGCCGGTGCAGGTGGCCCACACCGCATCGTGCGGTCCACCGAACGGCGGCGTCTGGTCGTAGGCGACGCGTTGCGCGCGCCCGACGTGCAGGGCTGCCGGGTATTCCTTGATGGTGACGCCGTCGATTCCCGTCGACGGATCCTGATTGCTCTCGCTGGGCGCGAATTTCTGCGCCTCGGCGCGGTCCTGGTACTTGGGGTAGAGGTTGACCCCGAGGCCCACGACGAGTCCGACGACCACAACGACACCGGCAACCGTCAGCCAGGGAATCTGTCTGCCCTTGGCGGCGGGGACACCGCCCTGCTTCTTGCGAGCTGACTTCTTGTTGGCTGCACTGATGGCTTTGTCTGCCTTCGCAGCCGACTTGTTCTGACTGCCTTTGTCGGGACCCGTTGGCATCGCTGTGGTTGCTCTCTCAGTCGAGGAAAAGTGGGTGGTCGGTAGCGCTGGTGGTACGTATCTGCTGGTGACGGCCGTACTCGACGGTCGTCCGCGCAGAGCGCCCCTACTGTACGTTCTCTGTCTGAGAGCGTGCTCAGAGCCCGTGTGGACCGCATCGGCCAGGTGGCCCCGCGCTCGGACGGGCAGTGGATGCGAGTATGCCGCACACCAGCCAATAGGATGGCTACCTGTGACTCCCGCCGATCTTGCCGAATTGCTTCACGCGACCGCCGCCAAGGTGCTTGCCGACCGCGGCCTGGACGCATCCGTTCTCCCTGCGAAGCTCACGGTCGAGCGTCCCCGCAATCCCGAGCACGGTGACTATGCCACCAATGTGGCGCTGCAGGTGGCGAAGAAGGCCGGAGCCAATCCCCGTGATTTCGCCGGCTGGCTCGCCGAGGCGCTCGCGGCCGACGCCGCGATCGCCAGTGCCGACGTCGCAGGCCCCGGCTTTCTGAACATCAGGCTGGCTGCCGCAGCGCAGGGCGAGATCGTTGCCCGCGTGCTGGCCGCCGGTGCCGAGTTCGGCAACGGATCCTCGATGGCAGGCAAGAAGGTCAACCTCGAGTTCGTCTCGGCCAACCCCACCGGACCGGTGCACCTCGGTGGAACCCGATGGGCTGCGGTCGGCGATGCCCTCGGACGCATCCTGACCGCGCACGGAGCCGAGGTCACTCGCGAGTACTACTTCAACGATCACGGCGCTCAGATCGATCGCTTCAGCCGGTCGCTCATCGCCGCGGCCAAGGGAGAGCCGGCACCGGAGAACGGGTATGCGGGCGAGTACATCGCCGAGATCGCACAGCAGGTGCTGGCGAAGGAGCCAGAAGCGCTGGCGCTGGCACCCGAGGCGCAGGACGAGACCTTCCGGTCGATCGGTACCCAGCTGATGTTCGACCGCATCAAGGCCAACCTGCACGAATTCGGTGTCGATTTCGACGTCTACTTCCACGAGAACTCACTCTTCGAGTCCGGTGCCGTCGAAAAATCGGTCGACTACCTCAAGAGCTCGGGGAGCCTGTACGAGGAAGACGGTGCATGGTGGCTTCGGTCCACCGAGTACGGCGACGACAAGGATCGCGTCGTCATCAAGAGCGACGGTAATGCTGCCTACATTGCAGGCGACATCGCGTACTTCCAGAACAAGCGTCAGCGCGGATTCGACCTGTGCATCTACATGCTCGGAGCAGACCACCACGGTTACATCGGTCGACTCAAGGCCGCCGCCGCTGCATTCGGCGACGACCCCGAGACCGTCGAGGTGCTGATCGGGCAGATGGTCAACCTCGTTCGCGACGGCGTCGCGGTGAAGATGAGCAAGCGGGCAGGCACCGTCATCACGCTCGACGATCTGGTCGAAGCCATCGGCGTCGACGCGTCGCGCTACGTCATGATCCGGTCGTCCGTCGACTCGAGCATCGACATCGACCTCGCCCTGTGGGCCAGCGCCAGCAACGAGAACCCGGTGTACTACGTCCAGTACGCCCACGCCCGGTTGGCATCGCTCGCGCGCAATGCCGCCGAACTGGGGATCTCGGGCGACGATCCCGATCTGAGCCTGCTGACGCACGAGCAGGAGGGCGAGTTGATCAGGACGATCGGCGAGTACCCGCGGGTGGTGGCCAGTGCCGCCGAACTACGCGAACCACATCGGATCGCCCGCTACCTCGAAGAACTGGCGGGGGCCTACCACCGGTTCTACGGCGCGTGTCGAGTACTTCCCCAAGGAGACGAGGAGCCCGGACCTGTGAACACCGCACGACTGGCATTGGGCAACGCAACCCGACAGGTTCTGGCCAACGGCCTCGAACTGCTCGGTGTCAGCGCACCGGAGCGCATGTGAGCGCACATCCGGCAGGGCCCAAGCACGCCGATGCCCCAGCCAAGCAGTCGATGTCCGAGCGTCCGAGCGCCGCGTCGGACATGACGACGCTTCCCGAACAGGTGTGGCCACGCAACGCGGCACGCGGCGACGACGGCACGGTTCGGCTCGCGGGGGTGTCGGTCACCGACCTCGCGGCGCAGTACGGCACCCCACTGTTCGTCGTGGACGAGGACGACTTCCGCGCACGCTGCCGCGAGATGGCCGCTGCGTTCGGGGCACCCGAACGAGTTCACTACGCCTCCAAGGCATTTCTGTGTGGCGAGATCGCTCGTTGGGTGGCCGACGAGGGTCTCTCGCTCGACATCTGCTCGGGCGGTGAGCTGGCCATCGCCCTGGCTGCCGGATTCCCGGCGGATCGAATTGCGATGCACGGCAACAACAAATCCGTGGCCGAGCTCGAGGCCGGAGTGAGTGCCGGAGTCGAGCACGTCGTTCTCGACTCCAATATCGAGATCGACCGTCTCGACGCCGTGGCCGGTTCGGCCGGTGTGGTGCAGGACGTGCTGATTCGTATCACCGTCGGCGTCGAGGCACACACGCACGAGTTCATCGCGACCGCCCACGAGGATCAGAAGTTCGGCTTCTCGCTCGCCGACGGCTCGGCGATCGAAGCCGTCCGTCGGGTGTTCGCCGCAGACAACCTTCGTCTCGTGGGGCTGCACAGTCACATCGGCTCGCAGATCTTCGAGGTCGACGGTTTCGAGCTGGCTGCGCACAAGGTCATCGGGCTGCTGCGCGACATCGTTGCCGAGTTCGGCGTGGACAAGACCTCGCAGATCTCGACGCTCGATCTCGGTGGCGGCATGGGTATTTCGTACGTACCGAGTGACGATCCGCCGCCCGTCGACCAATTGGCGGCCAAGCTGGCGAGCATCGTCGAGACGGAGTCGGCCGCGGCCGGTTTGCCGGTTCCGACCATTGCCGTCGAGCCGGGTCGAGCCATCGCCGGGCCGGGCACCGTGACGGTCTACGAGGTGGGCACCGTCAAGGACGTCACCGTCGACAACGCCACCCGCAGGCGGTACATCAGTGTCGACGGCGGTATGAGCGACAACATTCGTACGTCGCTGTATCAGGCCGAGTACGACTGCCGCTTGGTCTCGCGTACCAGCGACGCCGACGCCGTGATGGCTCGCGTGGTCGGAAAGCACTGTGAGAGTGGCGATATCGTCATCAAGAACACGTGGATGCCGGCCGACGTCGGGCCCGGTGATCTGCTCGCCGTCGCAGCCACCGGTGCTTACTGCTACTCCATGTCCAGCCGCTACAACCTGCTGACGCGGCCCGCTGTGGTCGCGGTCAAGGACGGGCGTGCGCGCCTGATCCTGCGGCGGGAAACCATCGAAGATCTGCTCAGCTTGGAGGTTCAGCCATGACATCGAAGCCGATAGGCGTCGCCGTACTCGGACTCGGAAACGTCGGTAGCGAGGTCGTCCGGATCATCACCGAGAATGCAGCGGACTTCGAGGCCAGAATCGGTGCGCCACTGGAGATTCGGGGAATCGCGGTACGTCGGATCGACGGCGATCGCGGAGTACCGGCCGAACTGCTCACCGACGACCCGGCCGAATTGGTCGGTCGCGACGACGTCGACATCGTCGTCGAGGTGCTCGGCGGTATCGACATCCCACGCAAGCTGGTGTTGTCGGCGCTCGAGAACGGCAAGTCCGTCATCACTGCGAACAAGGCCCTGCTCGCCGAATACACCGGAGAGTTGGCCGACGCGGCCGAGAAATCGCGCGCCGACCTGTATTTCGAGGCAGCTGTCGCCGGAGCCATTCCGGTGGTGCGGCCGTTGATGCAGTCCTTGGCAGGCGACCGCGTGAACAAGGTCGCGGGCATCGTCAACGGCACCACCAACTTCATCCTGTCGGCCATGGACGAGACCGGTGCGGACTACGCCGAAACCCTCGCCGAGGCAGGGCGACTGGGATACGCCGAGGCCGATCCGACCGCCGATGTCGAGGGCTACGACGCCGCGTCCAAGGCGGCCATCCTCGCCTCGATCGCGTTCCACACTCGGGTCACGGCCGGCGACGTCTACCGCGAGGGCATCAGCAAGATCACTGCAGACGACCTCGAGACCGCGAAGTCTCTCGACTGCACCATCAAATTGCTGGCCATCTGCGAGCGCATCACCACGCCCAAGGGCAAGGAGCGCATCTCGGCCCGGGTCTACCCGGCACTCGTTCCGCTCGATCACCCGTTGGCGTCGGTGAACGGCGCGTTCAACGCCGTCGTCGTCGAGGCCGAGGCCGCAGGCCGGTTGATGTTCTACGGCCAGGGTGCGGGCGGCGCGCCGACGGCGTCCGCTGTGCTCGGCGACCTGGTGATGGCCGCGCGCAACAAGTTCTACGGAGGCCGCGGCCCACTCGAGTCCAAGTACGCCAAGCTCAAGGTGGCCCCGATGGGTGACATCCTCACCCGGTACTACGTCAGCATGCAGGTGGCCGACAAGCCCGGCGTTCTCGCTACCGTGGCCGCCGAATTCTCCAAGCGCGACGTCAGCATCTCCACCGTGCGCCAGCACGGCGCGGGTGACGGGGCCAGGCTCGTCGTGGTCACGCACCTCGCGGCCGATTCCGCACTGTCCGACACCGTTGCATCCCTCGAGCAGTTGGACGTGGTCGTCCACGTCGCCAGCGTTCTCAGATTGGAAGGCACCACAGTATGAGCGTCCACACCCCCTGGCCCGGTCTGATCGAGGCGTACCGCTCGCGTCTGGCGATCGGTCCCGACTGGAAGACCGTCACCCTGCGCGAGGGCGGCACCCCGCTGCTGCCCGCCGGGCACCTGTCCGAATTGACCGGCTGCACAGTGCACCTGAAGGTCGAGGGACTCAACCCCACCGGCTCGTTCAAGGACCGCGGCATGACCATGGCCGTCACCGACGCGCTCGCCCGTGGGCAAGAAGCAGTGCTGTGCGCGTCCACCGGCAACACCTCGGCGTCCGCTGCGGCCTACGCGGCCAAGGCCGGCATGTCCTGTGCCGTACTGGTTCCGCAGGGCAAGATCGCGATGGGCAAGCTGGCTCAGGCAGTCATGCACGGCGCGAAGATCATTCAGGTCCAGGGCAACTTCGACGACTGCCTCGAACTGGCGCGCAAGACCACGGCCGAGTTCCCGACGATCGGTCTGGTCAACTCCGTCAACCCCGTGCGTATCGAGGGGCAGAAGACCGCGGCGTTCGAGATCTGCGACGCCCTCGGCGATGCACCCGACATCCATGCTCTACCGGTCGGCAACGCGGGCAACATCACCGCGTACTGGCGCGGGTACTCCGAGTACTTCCGCGACGGCCTCACCACCCGCAAGCCGCGGATGCTCGGCGTGCAGGCCGCGGGTGCCGCTCCTCTGGTTCACGGTGCGCCCGTGAAGGACCCGGAAACGATCGCGACCGCAATCCGGATCGGCTCACCCGCATCCTGGAACGGTGCCGTCAATGCCAAGGAAGAATCGAACGGAGCATTCCGGGCCGCGACCGACGAGGAGATCCTCGAGGCGTACCGGTTGATTGCGAAGACCGAGGGCGTGTTCGTCGAACCGGCCTCCGCGGCCAGCGTCGCCGGACTGTTGGCGGCTCGAAAGGAAGGGTGGCTGGAGCCGGGCCTGACCGTTGTCTGCACGGTGACCGGCAACGGTCTCAAGGATCCCGACACTGCACTGTCGGGAATGCCTGTCGTGGAACCGATTTCGGTCGATCCCGTCGCTGTTGCGGCTGCGCTCGAGCTGGCCTGAGTTGACGGAATCTCCGGCAATGACGAAGACGCTTCCCATCGGGCTCACGGTGACCGCGCGTGTGCCGGCCTCCAGTGCCAACATCGGCCCCGGATTCGACAGTCTCGGAATGGCTTTGGGCCTGTACGACGAGATCGAGGTCACGACCACGGCGTCGGGCCTGTCGATCCACGTCGACGGTGAGGGGTCGGCGGACGTTCCGTGGGGACCGACGCACCTCGTCGTGCGGGCCATCGAGCGGGGTCTGGAAGCGGCCGGAGTGTGGGCGGATGGATTGAATGTCCACTGCCGCAACGTCATTCCGCATTCGAGAGGTCTCGGATCCTCGGCCTCGGCCGTGGTCGGCGGGCTCGCCGCGGCCAATGCACTCGCGTCGAAGGTGGACCCCGCGCTGTCGTTGTCGGACAGTCAGTTGGTGCAGTTGTCGTCCGAGTTCGAGGGGCACCCCGACAACGCGTCGGCGAGTTGCCTCGGCGGTGCCGTCGTGTCGTGGAGCGAACCGCCCAATGCCAGTGTGACGGCACGCAAGTACGCCGCCGTGCGCCTGGACGTACATCCCAGCATCAAGGTCGTCGTGCTCGTGCCCTCCGAGCGCTCCTCGACCTCGCACACACGGGGATTGCTGCCGGAGTTGGTGCCGCACCGCGACGCCGCCTTCAACGTCAGTCGCAGTGCGCTCGCCGTCGTCGCATTGACCGAGCGTCCGGATCTGCTGATGGCTGCCACCGAGGATCTACTGCATCAGGGCCAGCGGGCACAGGCGCTGCCCGACACCACCCGGTGGATCGCGACGTTGCGCGCCCGCTCGATCGCCGCGGTGGTGTCGGGAGCAGGCCCTACCGTCATGGCCCTGTGCACCGAAGAATTCCCGGCCGATCTGCGCGACGCTGCGCTGGCCGAGGGATGGCGAGTTCTCGACCTCGAGGTGGCCGACGGAGTCACGGTCGCATGACCGACACCGAATAGGGTTCTTGCCGAGCGAGGACAACGACGCTATGGTGAACCCTGTCCGTACATCGTGCGCTTCAGACGCCGGTTTCGTCAGGGCAATCAGGTCACTGTATTCGGGGGAGTTCAGAACGTCCGAGTGATGTGACGCTCCTGGCTCGGTCCTTCCCGTAGTTCGCTGCGGTCCCGGACCGATGGTGTCGTCGGCGGAGTGCGTCGAACATGAACGGCAATATCCGAGTTCGGCAGAAAGCCGAGCTGCGGAACGAACCCTCGGCTGCGCATCGAGCGAGCGAGGGAAGGAAAGGACCTCCGTGACCGATACGGAACTCATCTCTGCGCCCGAAACGTCACGCCGTCGCGCCGGCCTGTCCGGAATGGTTCTCACCGAGCTACGCAGCCTCGCTGGCGAACTCGGCATCAAGAGCATCTCCGGCATGCGCAAGGGCGATCTGATCGCGGCCATCACCGAGCGTCAATCGGGCACCGCGCCGGCCAAGTCCGCTGCGCCGAAGTCCGATGCGCCGAAGAGCGATGCACCGAAGGCCGACGCTCCCAAGGCTCGACGCGCTGCTGCGTCGGCACCGGTTGCCGACGAACGACCCGCAATCGACACTGCTCCCGAGCCTGCGACGGCTGCCGACACGTCGGACGCAGCACCCGAGGCCGGACGTCGCACCCGGGGCCGCCGCGCCGCGGGTCGCCGCGCAGGTGCGCCCGACCAGTTGCCACTGGACGGCAGCGGCGACACGGCCGCATCGGCCCCCGCTACCGCGGAGTCGACCGCTGCAGCGGAGACCACCGACAAGCAGGACGATTCCGGCGAGAACGCCGCAGCGGAGCGCCCACGTCGTAGCCGCGGCGAGCGCAACCGCCAGGACGGTGCCGAGCGCGAACCGCGTGACACCGACAACGGCAACCGCAACCAGAACGACCGCAACCAGAACGACCGCAACCAGGGCGACCGCAACCAGGGCGACCGCAACCAGGGCGATCGCAACCAGGGGGACCGGGACGGCGGCAATCGCGACAATGCGGGTCGCAACCAGGGCGACCGGGACAACTCGAACCGCGACTCCAACCGTGAGAACGGCAACCGCAATCAGAACGACCGCGGCGGACGCAATCGCAATCAAGGCGACGGCCGCAACGAAAACCGAAACGACAATCGCAACGAGGACCGCAACAACGGCCCGCGCGACAACCGTGACAACAACCAGGACGACGACGGCGAAGGCCGCGGTCGCAGGGGTCGACGGTTCCGTGAGCGTCGTCGTGGACGCGACCGCGGCGAGGGCAACGAGGGCGGCGGCGGTCGCGAGCGCGACACCGAGATCCGCGAGGACGATGTTCTCCAGCCGGTAGCCGGCATTCTCGACGTTCTCGACAACTACGCGTTCGTTCGGACCTCGGGTTACCTGGCCGGACCGAACGACGTCTACGTGTCGATGAACCTGGTGCGCAAGAACGGCCTTCGCCGCGGCGACGCCGTCACCGGTGCCGTTCGGGTGGCGCGTGAAGGTGAGCAGTCGGGTCAGCGTCAGAAGTTCAACCCGCTGGTGCGTCTGGATACCGTCAACGGGGGAGAGGTCGAGGCCGCGCGCAAGCGTCCGGAGTTCGGCAAGCTCACCCCGCTGTACCCCAACCAGCGGCTGCGCCTCGAGACCCAGCAGAACATCCTGACCACGCGCATCATCGACCTGGTGATGCCCATCGGTAAGGGTCAGCGCGCGTTGATCGTCAGCCCCCCGAAGGCCGGTAAGACGAGCGTTCTGCAGGCCATCGCCAACGCGATCGCCATCAACAACCCCGAGTGCTACCTGATGGTCATCCTCGTCGACGAGCGTCCCGAGGAAGTGACCGACATGCAGCGCTCGGTCAAGGGCGAGGTCATCGCCTCGACGTTCGACCGTCCGCCGGGTGACCACACGGCGGTCGCCGAGCTGGCGATCGAGCGTGCCAAGCGTCTGGTCGAGGCCGGCCAGGACGTGGTTGTCCTGCTCGACTCGATCACCCGTCTGGGCCGCGCGTACAACAACAGCTCGCCTGCTTCGGGCCGCATCCTCTCCGGTGGTGTCGACTCGACCGCGCTGTACCCGCCCAAGCGATTCCTCGGCGCGGCACGAAACATCGAGCACGGTGGTTCGCTGACGATCATCGCCACGGCCATGGTCGAGACCGGATCCACCGGCGACACCGTGATCTTCGAGGAGTTCAAGGGCACCGGTAACGCCGAGCTCAAGCTCGATCGCAAGATCGCCGAGCGCCGGGTGTTCCCGGCGGTGGACATCAACCCGTCCAGCACCCGTCACGACGAGCTTCTTCTCGCTCCGGACGAGGCGGCCGTGGTGCACAAGCTGCGTCGCGTGTTGTCCGGTCTCGACTCGCATCAGGCCATCGACCTGCTGGTCGATCGCCTGAAGAAGAGCAAGAACAACCTCGAATTCCTGATGGAAGTGTCGAAGACAGCTCCCGGCGGCATCAACGATTGATCCCGTGTTCCCCGGGTCCGAGGGTCCGGGGAACAAGAGGGCAGGTGCCCGCGTTGTAAGCATCTGTCGGCACAGAAGTACCGACGATTAGCAGGGCAGATACACGCTCTGGCATAATCAACGGCCGAGTCCGGTTCCGGTTCACGTCTTCGATCAGCGAAGGCGACCCGGCGACCATTACAAAGAACGGTAAGGACACCATGAAGGCAGGAATTCACCCCGACTACACACTGACGACAGTCGTCTGTGGTTGCGGCAATACTTTCGAGACCCGAAGCACCACCGACAAAGAGCGCATCAGCGTCGAGGTCTGCTCGCAGTGCCACCCCTTCTACACCGGCAAGCAGAAGATTCTCGACACCGGCGGTCGCGTCGCTCGCTTCGAGGCTCGCTACGGCAAGCGCGCCGGCAAGAAGGCCGACGCAGACAGCTAGCTGTTTCGCCGACGCCCGTCCTGTGAACTACAGGGCGGGCGTCGGCTTTTTTGTGTCCACACCCGGTTTCATCCGTTCGGAGAGTGAGTCGTCACCATGGCGAGAACAGACAAGCCTTCGGCCATCGACGACATCCTCGCCGAACACTCCGGCCTCGAGCAGCAACTGGCCGACCCCGCCCTGCACAACGACCCGTCCGCGGCGCGTAGGGCAGGCAAGAGGTTCGCCGAGCTGGCACCGATCATGTCGGCGCACACCAAGTTGACCGCCGCTCAGGACGACCTCGAAGCCGCACGTGAACTCGCCGCCGACGATTCGTCGTTCGCCGCAGAGATTCCCGAGCTCGAGGCAACAGTTCTGCACCTGGAACAGACGCTGACCGATCTTCTGGCACCGCGCGACCCGCACGACGGCGACGACATCGTGATGGAGGTCAAGTCGGGTGAGGGCGGCGAGGAGTCGGCGCTCTTCGCGGCCGACCTGGCGCGGATGTACGTCCGCTACGCCGAACGCCGGGGCTGGCGAGTCGAGGTTCTCGACGCGAACGTGTCGGACCTGGGTGGCTACAAGGACGCGACGTTGTCGATCAAGACCAAGGATCCGCTCGACGGCGTCTGGGCGCGGCTGAAGTTCGAGGGTGGCGTCCATCGCGTGCAGCGGGTGCCGGTCACCGAATCGCAGGGACGCGTGCATACCTCCGCGGCCGGCATTCTCGTGTATCCGGAGCCCGACGAGGTCGAGGAAGTGCAGATCGACGAAACCGATCTCCGCATCGACGTCTATCGCTCGTCCGGCAAGGGCGGTCAGGGTGTCAACACCACCGACTCCGCTGTCCGCATCACCCATTTGCCCACCGGCATCGTCGTCACCTGTCAGAACGAGCGATCGCAGTTGCAGAACAAGGCGCGTGCGATGCAGGTGCTCGCGGCGCGTCTGCAGGCGGCCGCTGAGGAAGCAGCCAACGAAGAGGCCTCGGCCGGCCGGGCCAGCCAGGTGCGTACCGTCGACCGCTCGGAGCGGATCAGGACGTACAACTACCCCGAGAATCGCATCACCGATCACCGCATCGGATTCAAAGCGCACAACCTCGACGCTCTGCTCGACGGTGACATGGACGCACTGCTCGACGCGCTCGCCAAGGCAGACCGCGACGCACGTATGCAAGCAGAGTAATTGCGCGACAACCGTTTTCGGTTCTCACGCTGCTGATCGAACGAATCTCGAGCTACCCTGGCGATCGGATTCGACCCGCCCGCGCCACGAAAGGCACACCCGAGATGAATCAGGCCTTGACCCCCGCAGGCGAGAACGCCGTCACCGAACTCGCCTCCCGCTACGGGGTGTCCACCGACGCCGTCCGCACCATGCTCGACGCCGTCAACAACGGCCGCGGCACCATGGCGCAGTTCAACATTCCCGAGCTCGGCGGCAGTGGGCAGTGGATGCGCGGCGGTATGACGATGGTGGGCAACATGTTCGATCACGGCCTGAAGAGTCGGGTCGACGGTTTGTGCCGCGATCTGTCCGCCGTGTTGGCGCAGCATCAGGTCTATCCACCGAGAGATGCCGGTACGGGATCGTTCGGTGGCACTTCGTTCGGCGGGGGATCGTGGTGGCCGTCGGATCTGGGTTCGCCGAGTTCGAGCGGTGGCCAGAACGGATCGCAGTACGCGGTGTTTCCAGGATCTCGTCGCCTCGCTGTCCTCGTGGGAGGGGAATTGGCGGTGTACGACACCCTCGATCACTCCATCGGCGGAGTGCAACAGCAGCAGGGTGGGGGTCCGGGTTCGGTGGAGTTCACCAGCCAGTACGGCACGTTCACCGCGGCAAGTCTGCCGCGCGTCGACCAACGGTCCGCCGACGCGCCACCGCAGAACATGCCCTCCTCGCAGCAGCCGCAGCCGGCCGCACAGAACTTCGCGTCTGCGCAGTCGGGTTCACCTGCTCACACCGGTGTCGACATCTCGGACATCACCGCTGCGATCGAGGCGCTCGCCGGTCTGCATGCGAAGGGATTTCTGACCGACGACGAGTTCTTCGCAAAGAAGTCGGAGTTGCTGGGGCGGCTGTGAGTCCGGTGTCGGACCGCCGTGGCAGTCTGTAGAAGTGAGCCGCAAGCCGTTACGCCTAGCCATCCTCGAAGCGACGTCGATGCTCGAGGCCGCCGGTGTGCCGAGCCCTCGGGTGGATGCGGAGCTACTCGCCGCGCACCTCGTCGGAGTCGATCGCGGTCGGCTGGGGTTGGTGCCGTTGGTGGAGCCCGAGCTCGTCGAGGCGTACTTCCGAACAGTCGAGCAGCGCGCGAAACGTATTCCTCTGCAATACATCACGGGAACGACGTCATTGGGAAACATCGATGTCGAGGTGGGTCCCGGGGTGTTCGTTCCGCGTCCCGAAACCGAATTGCTGTTGGCGTGGGCGCTCGCTTTTCTCGAGAACGTCGGCCATCACCCGCCCGTGGTGCTGGACCTGTGCACGGGGTCGGGCGCGCTGGCGCTCGCCATCGCGAACGCACGCCCGGATGCCGTCGTGCACGCCGTCGAGCTCGATCCGTCGGCGTTGGCGTGGGCCCGGCGCAACGCGGATCTGCGTGCCGAGCAGGGTGATTCGCCAATCACGTTGCATCACGGAGACGTCACTTCTCGGGAGCTGTTGACCGACCTCGACGGCTCGGTGGACATGATCGTCGCGAACCCGCCGTACATTCCGGACGGGGCGGAGCTCGATCCGGAAGTACTCGACCACGACCCACACATCGCGCTGTTCGGCGGCGAGGACGGGTTGTCGGTCATCGAGCCGATGATCGGCAACATCGCGCGGTGGCTACGTGTCGGCGGCGGAGTCGCCATCGAACACGACGACTCGAACGGGGAGGGAGTCGCTGCCCTGTTGTCTCGGCGACGAGTCTTCACCCAGGTCACCGAGCATCCGGACCTGGCCGGCCGACCCCGCTTCGTCGTGGCGGCACGGGCGACGCCGCCCACTGTCTGAGCGGCAAAGCAGCACCTGACATCACTTCGTTACCGAAGGTGGAAGGATAGGCGGAGTGAGTACCGTCTACGACTGCCGTGAAGCCGATGCGCGGGCTGCCGGATTGACCGCAGCGCGCGGTGCCCTCAAATCCGGTCGACTCGTCGTGATGCCCACCGACACGCTCTACGGGATCGCCGCCGACGCGTTCGACGGCAGCGCGGTCACCGACCTGCTGCGCGCCAAGGGGCGGGGACGCGATATGCCGGTCCCGGTCCTCGTCGGTTCGTGGAACACGATCGACGGCCTGGTGCAGAGCGTCCGGCCGCGGACCCGAGATCTGATTCGAGCCTTCTGGCCCGGTGCATTGAGCATCGTCGTCCAGCAGGCACCGTCGCTGGCGTGGGATCTGGGTGATGCTCAGGGAACCGTCATGCTGCGGATGCCGCTGCACCCGGTCGCGCTCGAGCTCCTTCGTGAAGTAGGTCCGCTGGCGGTGTCCAGTGCAAATATTTCGGGAAGTCCGCCCGCCACCACGGTGACGCAGGCGCGAGAACAACTCGGTGGATCTGCAGCGGTTTATCTCGACGGGGGGCCGGCCGACCACGCGGTGGCCTCCACCATCGTGGACCTGACCGGTGAGCACGCACGAATCCTGCGGGTCGGTGCCATTCCCACGGAGCAGATTGCCGAGGTTCTCGGTGTCACCGCCGAAAGCCTGGTCCCAGGAGCGTCCTGACATGCCCGTCCGTTCCGCATGAGCGTCGAGGTGCTTGCCCAGTCGAATCTGGGCGCAGGCGTTCCGATCCGCGAGCTGCTGCTTGTTTTCCTGACGGCCGCTGTCGTCACGTTCTTCGCGACCGGTGGCGTTCGAGTGGCCGCGATCAAGTTCGGCGCAGTCGCCATTCCTCGTGATCGTGACGTCCACGTGCAGGCCACCCCGCGACTCGGGGGAGTGGGCATCTACGCCGGCATGCTCGCCGCGCTGCTGTTCGCCTCGCAGCTGCCCGCGTTGGCCCGCGGATTCGATGTCGCCTACAACCGCGACATTCCGGCTGCGCTGGTCGCAGGCTTCGTGATCGTGCTGGTCGGCGTCATCGACGACCGTTGGGGTCTCGACGCACTGACGAAGTTCGTCGGCCAGGTGACGGCGGCCGGCGTCCTGGTCATCATGGGTGTGAGCTGGGTCGTGCTCTACCAGCCCTGGGGCGGCGAGCCCGGCCAACCGGGCAGCACCTTGGTGCTCGACCAGCTTCAGGCCGGACTGGTGACCGTTCTGATCACCGTCGTCATCGTCAACGCGATGAACTTCGTCGACGGCCTCGACGGGCTCGCAGCCGGACTCGGCCTCATTTCGTCGGTCGCGATCTGCATCTTTTCGGTGGGCCTGCTGCAGGAACAGGGGGGCGACGTCGGCGTCTACCCACCTGCCTTGATCGCGGCGGCGCTGGCCGGTGCCTGCCTGGGATTTCTGCCGCACAATTTCCAACCGGCGCGCATCTTCATGGGCGATTCGGGGTCCATGTTGATCGGGCTGACGCTGGCCACGATCTCGACGAGTGCCTCGGGGCGCATTCCGTTGACGGCCTACGGTCCACGCGATCTGCTGGGTCTGTTGTCGCCGCTCCTGTTGGTCGGTGCCGTGATGCTCATTCCGATACTCGATCTGTTGCTCGCCGTCGTTCGCCGCACTCGGGCCGGGCGAAGTCCGTTCAGCCCCGACAAGATGCATCTCCATCACCGACTCCTGCAGATCGGCCACTCGCATCGACGGGTGGTTCTGGTGATCTACCTCTGGGTCGGTGTGCTGGCGTTCGGTGCGGTCGGATCCTCGCTTCTCGACCGTCGCATCGTGGTGCTCCTCGTCGCTGCCGGTCTGGTGTTCGCGCTCGTCGTCACGGCTGTGCCCACTCTGCGGGTGGATCGATCACCCGGATCCGAACGTCGGGGTCTACGACGCCGCTGATGTGCTCCGTGGTTCTTCGGTCGTGTCCCGGCTGGTGCCGGCCACCGGGTGCGACTGGGTACTCTCGACAACTGTGACCTTCACCCCGCAGCCCATGCCCGACCAATTCGCACCGCTTCGTGCCGCGGTCCGCTACGGCCTCATCGGCCTGGTGGTACTGACGGTGGTGAGCGTGGGGATTTCGGTTGCTGCTGCGGAAACTCCAGGATTGTGGGGGTCGATCATCGGAGTGGCCATCGGGGGCGGATTCGTCATCACGACCGCGCTGTCAGTGGCTCTGACCACGCGTTTTCCCGCGTCGGCGGTCGGAGCGCTGTTGCTCGGTGGGTGGTTGGTCAAGATGGTCATCGCGCTGATCGTGCTCGTGGCACTCAAGGATGCGGACTTCTACAACCGGTATTCGCTCGGGCTGACCATTCTGGGGGCTCTGGTGGTGGTCCTGGGCGCGGAGGTGTTCGGTGTCGTCAAGACGAAGGTGGGCTACGTCGACAGCGTTCCTGCCGACGGGAACCCCGACAAGTCGTAGTACGACAAGCTGTCGTAATCGGTTAAGCTGAGGGCCGCCTACACAACGTCGTAGTTCTGTTGATAAAGTTTGCATCAAGCGATGGGCAAGACCGGGACGAAAGAGACTTTTTCCCCGGACTGGACCCCCGCAGGTAACCATCAGCGTGAGCTTCCTTACAGTAGGCCCGGAGTCACAGACTTCGGCAACGTAGGGTTTCGCCCTGAGAGTTGCCGAGTCGACGTGAGTCGCCGACACCCGACAGACGCTTGGCCGATGAAGACCGGGCCTCAGCCTCTGACGATTGCGAGCCGATTTTCGTCGACTTGATAGATCGTCATTGTCCGATCGAACCGCAGCCGTTACTCGGTTGCGGCCCGAACACGGGAGAGACCGCTGAGCGTCACCACTCTGGCTGCGGAGTTCCATCCGCCGTCACTATCCGATTTCTTTCCTCCCGCGGTGCTGTTCGAGGGAACCCCGTTCGAGCTCGACCGGCTGATGCTCATCCGCATCCTGATGTCGGCTCTGCTGATCGTCTTCATGCTGATCGCTCTGCGCAGCCCCAAGATCGTTCCTCGCGGAATCCAGAACGTCGCCGAGATCGCTCTCGACTTCGTCCGGATCCACGTGGCCGAGGATGTCCTCGGCAAGGAACAGGGACGCCGCTTCCTGCCCGTCATCATGACGATCTTCTTCACGGTCTTCGCGGTGAATCTCAGCGCGGTCATACCGTTCCTGAACATCTCGGCCAACGCCCGCATCGGTCTGCCGATCGTGTTGGCCGCAGTCGCGTACATCGCGTTCGTCTACGCCGGTGTGAAGAAGTTCGGTGCAGCCAAGTTCGTCAAGGGCACGATCGTGATCCCGGGCATTCCGAAGGCCATGCACGTGCTGCTGATCCCGCTCGAGTTCATCTCGAACTTCGTGCTTCGCCCGTTCACGTTGACGGTGCGACTGCTGGCCAACATGCTCGCCGGCCACATCATGCTCGTGCTGTTCTTCAGCGCCACGCAGTTCTTCCTCTTCGAGGCCTCCGCCGGCCTGAAGATCTTCGCCGCACCCTCGCTCATCATGGGCTTCCTGTTCACGATGTTCGAGATGCTCGTGATCTTCCTGCAGGCATACATCTTCGCGCTGCTGACGGCGATCTACATCGATCTGTCGCTGCACGCCGACTCGCACTGACCGACCAACAGACCGAACTAGCTACACCGCCACCTCCGACACCCGGATGTGGACCGAAGAAAGGGAACGGAAAACCGAATGAGCCTTGAAGTTCTGGCCCAGGCGCAGGAAATCACCGCCAGCGGATACGGCGCCATCGGCTACGGCCTCGCAGCGATCGGTGGTGGCATCGGCCTCGGCCTCGTCGTCGCCAAGAACATGGAAGCAACCGCTCGCCAGCCCGAGCTGGCCGGTCAGCTCCGTACGACCATGTTCCTCGGCATTGCATTCACCGAGTCCCTCGCCCTGATCGGCCTCGTCGCCGGCTTCATTCTCTGAGAGCGCGATGACAAACGCGATAACGCTGCTCGCAGCCGGGGCGGAGGGGGAGGAATCCCAGAACCCGCTGCTGCCCGCAACATACGACATCGTTTGGTCGATCGTCTGTGTCGTGATCATCGGCTTCCTGTTCTGGAAGTACGTCGTACCGCGTTTCCAGACGGTCCTCTCCGAGCGTTCCGAGCTCATCGAAGGCGGAATCAAGAAGGCCGAGCAGGCACAGGCAGAGGCGAAGGCTGCTCTCGAGCAGTACCACGCTCAGCTCGCCGACGCCCGTTCCGAGGCTGCGCAGATCCGCGAGGAAGCGCGCACCCAGGGACAGGCGATTCTCGCCGAGATGAAGGAAAAGGCGCAGGAAGAGAGCGATCGGATCGTGGCCGCAGGCCACAGTCAGCTCGTTGCTCAGCGTCAGCAGATCGTCACCGAACTTCGTGGCGACCTCGGACGTACGGCCGTCGAACTCGCCGAGAAGGTCATCGGAGAGCAGCTCTCCGATGACGCGAAGCGTTCCAGTTCGATCGATCGCTTCCTCAACGAGCTGGATTCCGTCACCGCGGACTCCGCATCAGGAAAGTGAGTCGAACCATGTACGCAACTTCTCGTGAGGCGCTCGCCCGCACACGGTCGGTCGCCCACGAAGCTCTGGGGTCCGCGTCGAGCGGCGAGGCAACGGCCGTCGCCGCTCAGACCGGTGCCGAGTTGTTCGCCGTCGTCGAGACTCTCGACGCGCAGCGCACGTTGCGTACCGCTCTCGCCGACTCCTCGGTCGAGGGCGATCGACGAAGCGCTCTGGCCGGAGAGGTCTTCTCCGGCCAGGTGTCGAGCGCAACGGCGACCATCGTCAAGGCTGCGGCCGGCGAAAGCTGGTCCACAGCCCGTGACCTGCTGAACTCGCTGGTCGAGCTGGGACGCGAAGCTCTGCTCCGCGCCGCAGCCGATCAGGACCAGCTGGACACGGTCGAGGACGAGTTGTTCCGGCTCGGCCGCATCGTGGCTGCCAACCCGCAGCTCGAGCAGGCATTGTCGGATCGCTCGAAGCCGGCACAGGCCAAGCGTGAACTGCTGGGTCGACTGCTCTACGGCAAGGTCACCGCGGTCACCGAGGCGCTCGCGGTGCAGGCCGTCACGCGTCCACGGAAGGCGGCACCCGCCGACGTGCTGAACGGATTGGCAGATCTGGCCGCCGAACAGCGCGACCGCGCAGTTGCACACGTACGCAGCGCAGCCCCACTGAGCGACAGTCAGCTCGAAAAGCTGACCGCAACCTTGACCCGCACGTACGGCAAGCAGGTCACGGTGCACGTAGAGGTCGATACCGAACTGCTCAGCGGACTTGTCGTTCGTATCGGCGACGAGGTCATCGACGGTAGCGGGGCAGGCCGCCTCGCTGCATTGCGAAAGACGCTCAAATAGTCCGACACGGACACAGTAACGAGAAGAATCGCCTCGGCATTCGAGGCTTTTCATACCGCGATCATTCGAAGGAAGAGCAGGAAACACTATGGCGGAGCTGACGATCTCCTCCGACGAGATCCGTAGCGCGATCGATAACTTCACCGCGAGCTACTCACCGGAGTCTTCCCGCGAGGAGGTCGGCACGGTTACGGACACGAGCGACGGAATCGCTCACGTGTCCGGATTGCCGTCGGCGATGTCCAACGAACTCCTGGAGTTCCCGGGCGGAGTCCTCGGTGTCGCGTTGAACCTGGATGCCACCGAAATCGGTGCCGTCATCCTCGGTGACTACGAGCACATCGAAGAAGGCCAGGAAGTCAAGCGCACCGGAGACGTGCTCTCGGTCCCCGTGGGCGACGGCTACCTCGGTCGCGTCGTGGACCCGCTGGGCAAGCCCATCGACGGCCTCGGCGACATCGAGTCCTCCGAGACCCGCGCCCTCGAACTGCAGGCTGCCTCGGTACTCGAGCGCCAGCCCGTCGAGGAGCCGCTGCAGACCGGCATCAAGGCGATCGACGCGATGACCCCGATCGGACGCGGCCAGCGTCAGCTCATCATCGGCGACCGCAAGACCGGCAAGACTGCGGTCTGCATCGACGCGATCCTGAACCAGAAGGCCAACTGGGAGAGCGGCGACGACAAGAAGCAGGTTCGCTGCATCTACGTCGCCATCGGTCAGAAGGGCTCCACGATCGCAGGCGTCAAGGCTGCACTCGAAGAGCAGGGCGCGCTCGAATACACCACCATCGTCGCCGCACCCGCGTCCGACTCGGCCGGCTTCAAGTGGCTCGCTCCGTACACCGGCTCGGCCATCGGCCAGCACTGGATGTACCAGGGCAAGCACGTCCTCATCGTGTTCGACGACCTGACCAAGCAGGCCGAGGCCTACCGCGCGATTTCGCTGCTGCTGCGTCGCCCGCCGGGCCGTGAGGCATACCCCGGTGACGTCTTCTACTTGCACTCCCGTCTGCTGGAGCGTTCGGCGAAGCTGTCCGACGAGCTCGGTGGCGGATCGTTGACGGCACTGCCGATCATCGAGACCAAGGCCAACGACGTCTCGGCATACATCCCGACCAACGTCATCTCCATCACCGACGGTCAGGTCTTCCTGGAGTCGGACCTCTTCAACAAGGGCGTCCGTCCCGCCATCAACGTCGGCATCTCGGTTTCTCGAGTCGGTGGCGCTGCGCAGACCAAGGGCATGAAGAAGGTCTCCGGATCCCTTCGTCTCGAGCTTGCTCAGTTCCGCGAGCTCGAAGCCTTCTCGGCGTTCGCGTCCGACCTCGATGCGGCGTCCAAGGCGCAGCTCGAGCGCGGCGCTCGCCTGGTCGAGCTGCTCAAGCAGGATCAGTACGCACCGGTGGCCGTGGAAGACCAGATCGTCTCGATCTGGCTCGCAGGCCAGGGCACGTACGACTCCGTTCCGGTCGGCGATGTTCGCCGCTTCGAGACCGAGCTGCTCGAAGACCTGCACCGCAACGCCAGCGGCGTCTACGACAGCATTGCCGGTGGCAAGGCTCTCGACGACGACAACCAGAAGGCACTGACCGAAGCGACCGAGAAGTTCAAGGCCGGCTTCGTGGACTCGGACGGCAACCGCGTCGTCAACGAGGCCGAGGCAGACACTCTGAACGCCGACGAGGTCAGCCAGGAGCAGGTCAACGTCACCCGCAAGACAGTCAGCAAGTAGGCCGGCGATGACAGGTGACATGACGAGCACAGAAGGGAGCGTGAACAGCTAGATGGCAAGCATTCTCGAGCTTCGCTCCCGTATCAAGTCGGTCAACTCGACGAAGAAGATCACCAAAGCGCAAGAGTTGATCGCAACTTCGCGAATCACCAAGGCGCAGGCCCGCGTTGCCGCATCGAAGCCGTACGCGGAAGAGATCACGAAGGTGCTCTCCGCGCTGGCGAGTGCATCGAGCTCGCTCGATCACCCGTTGCTCAACGAGCGACCCGAGCCCAAGCGTGCCGCAGTCCTGGTCGTGACCAGTGACCGCGGTATGTGCGGTGGCTACAACTCCAACGTCCTCAAGGAATCGGAGGAGCTCTTCCAGCTTCTTCGTTCCGA
Source organism: Rhodococcus sp. NPDC080181 (assembly GCF_040702225.1). Lineage (NCBI taxonomy): Bacteria > Bacillati > Actinomycetota > Actinomycetes > Mycobacteriales > Nocardiaceae > Rhodococcus > Rhodococcus sp. NPDC080181. Next base: position 7,481 of record NZ_JBFBKN010000023.1, on the reverse strand, counting down.
GGGCAAGGACCCGGTCATCTACGTGCTGGGCGCAAAAGGCTTGGGCTACTACACGTTCCGTGAGCGGGACGTGAAGGGTGCCTGGACGGGCTTCTCGCAGGAACCCGGATACGCCGATGCAGCGAAGGCCAGCAAGCATCTGGTCGAGCTGTTCATGGCGGGTTCGGGCACCGAGGTCGACGCTCCCAACGGTGAAGGCACCGTCGAGGGCGTGGACGAGTTGCACATCGTCTACACCCGCTTCGTGTCGATGCTCACGCAGAAGCCCGAAGTCCGCCGGATGGCACCACTCGAAATCTCGTACACCGACGAGGAATTCGAGATGGGTGCGGACGCGTTGACCGACTCACCGACCGCGGATGTGCAGGCACAGTACGAGTTCGAGCCGGAGGCAGGCACTCTGCTCTCGGCGCTGCTGCCCAAGTACATCAGCACCAGGATCTACGCGTCGTTGCTCGATGCAGCAGCGTCGGAGTCCGCGGCGCGTCGTACCGCCATGAAGGCAGCGACGGACAACGCGAACGAATTGGTCGAGACCTTGAGCCGTCAGGCCAACCAGGCTCGGCAGGCCCAGATCACCCAGGAAATCAGCGAAATCGTCGGTGGCGCCAACGCGTTGGCCGACAGCGCAGGAAGTGACTAAGCAATGACCGCAGCAGTAGCCCAAGAGAACGCGAGCGGAGCGGACACACAGTCCGGCCGTGTCGTTCGGGTCATCGGCCCCGTTGTGGACGTCGAGTTCCCGCGCGGCTCGATTCCCGCACTGTTCAACGCCCTCAACGCAGAGATCACTCTGCCGACCGTGGCCAAGACCCTGACGCTCGAGGTTGCACAGCACCTCGGTGACAACTTGGTTCGCACCATCTCGATGCAGCCCACCGACGGCCTCGTCCGTGGCACGGCTGTCGTCGACTCCGGCAAGCCGATCTCGGTTCCCGTCGGTGACGTCGTCAAGGGCCACGTGTTCAACGCCCTCGGTGACTGCCTGGACACCCCCGGACTCGGCCGCGACGGCGAGCAGTGGGGCATCCACCGCAAGCCACCAGCCTTCGATCAGCTCGAGGGCAAGACCGAGATCCTCGAGACCGGCATCAAGGTCATCGACCTGCTGACGCCGTACGTCAAGGGCGGAAAGATCGGTCTGTTCGGTGGTGCCGGTGTCGGCAAGACCGTGCTGATCCAGGAAATGATCACCCGTATCGCACGCGAGTTCTCGGGCACCTCGGTGTTCGCAGGAGTCGGCGAGCGTACTCGTGAGGGCACCGACCTTCACCTCGAGATGGAAGAGATGGGCGTCCTCCAGGACACCGCCCTCGTCTTCGGACAGATGGACGAGCCGCCCGGCACGCGTATGCGCGTGGCGTTGTCGGCACTGACCATGGCGGAGTACTTCCGCGATGTGCAGGGCCAGGACGTGCTGCTGTTCATCGACAACATCTTCCGCTTCACGCAGGCAGGTTCGGAGGTGTCGACCCTTCTCGGTCGTATGCCGTCTGCCGTCGGTTACCAGCCCACGCTGGCGGACGAGATGGGTGAGCTCCAGGAGCGCATCACCTCGACCCGTGGCCGCTCGATCACCTCGCTGCAGGCGATCTACGTCCCCGCCGACGACTACACCGACCCGGCTCCGGCCACGACGTTCGCGCACCTCGATGCGACGACCGAACTGTCGCGTCCGATTTCGCAGATGGGTATCTACCCCGCTGTGGACCCGCTGAGCTCGACCTCGCGCATCCTCGAGCCCGGCATCGTCGGTGCCGAGCACTTCCGCGTCGCCAACGAGGTCAAGCGCATCCTGCAGAAGTACAAGGAGCTGCAGGACATCATCGCCATCCTCGGTATGGACGAGCTTCAGGAAGAGGACAAGGTTCTGGTCGGCCGCGCACGCCGTCTCCAGAAGTTCCTCGGCCAGAACTTCATCGTTGCCGAGAAGTTCACCGGCGAGGCCGGTTCGGTCGTGTCCCTCTCGGACACCATCGAGGCGTTCGACAAGGTCACCAAGGGTGAGTACGACCACCTTCCCGAGCAGGCCTTCAACAGCTGTGGTGGTCTCGACGACGTCGAGGCAGCCGCGAAGAAGATGGCCGGAAAGTAGACCGACGTGACTTCTTCCGAGAAGAGCGGCATGGAGGTCTCCCTGGTCGCTGTGGAGCAGAAGCTTTGGTCCGGTACTGCGACCATCGTCAGTGCTCAGACCACCGAAGGTGAGATCGGCATCATGGCCGGCCACGAGCCTGTCCTCGGCCAGCTGGTCGAGGCGGGCACGGTGTCGATCACGACGACCGACGGCGAGAAGATCATCGCTGCGGTGCACGGTGGCTTCCTGTCGGTGACGGGTAAGACCGTCACAGTGCTGGCGGAGTCCGCCGATTTCGCCGATGACATCGATGTCGAATCGGCACGGGCTGTAGTGGCAGAGAACGGCGACGACCTCGAGGCCATTGCGGTGGCCAAGGGACGTATCCGCGCTGTCGAGCGGTCCTAGGTTCACGAGAAGCCGCGACGAGACCTGCGATGCACTCCGGATTGATTGCTCTGATCATTCTGGTTGTGCTGCTCGCAGGGCTCGTCGCGGCTTTTGCGTATCGTCTCGCGGTGCTGCGACGAGGCGGTACGGCGGCGATCATGCGTGTGCTCCCGTCCGAGGGCGGTGCCGGTTGGCGGCACGGCATCATTCGGTACGGCGACAACACGCTGGTGTTCTTCAAACTGTCCAGTTTGCGACCCGGGCCCGACCATCGGCTGGGCAGACAGGACGTTCAGGTGGGGGACCGACGGGCCCCACGCGACACCGAGTTCGACATCATGACTCCGGACATCGCTGTGCTGGAGTTGTCGGACAACGGCAAGAATTACGAAATGGCATTGGACAGAAGTGCGTTGACCGCTTTCCTGTCCTGGGTGGAGTCACGCCCATCGGGGCGCTCGCGGCGCCGTCGACCGGCGGCCTGACGAGTCGCTCGCCGGAAATCAGTCGGAATCGGTACCCGTCGAGCGGCTCGCTCCCGGTACCCATTGCACGTCGCCCTCCGGGTTTGCATACCTGCTCAGGATGAACAGCAGGTCCGAGAGCCTGTTGAGATACTTGGCCGGCAGATCGCTCGTCGTTTCCGGGCCGGCATGAACTGCTGCCCAGGCCGACCGCTCCGCGCGCCGAGCGACGGTGCGCGCGACGTGCAGCAACGCTCCCAGAGGTGTGCCGCCGGGCAGGATGAACGACGTCAACGCCGGTAGCTCGTCATTGAATTCGTCGCACCAGCCTTCGAGACGGTCGATGTAACTCTGATCGATCCTCAGCGGTGGATACTCCGGATTCTCGACGACAGGAGTCGACAGGTCGGCACCGGCGTCGAACAGATCGCTCTGAACGGTCCGGATGACGGTCCGCACGGATTCGCTCGGATTTCCCAGTGCCAGTGCGACTCCGAGGCTGGCATTGGTCTCGTCGCAATCTGCGTAGGCGATCAGCCGCTCGTCGTTCTTGGAGACCCTCGAGAAATCGCTCAATCCCGTGGTCCCGTCGTCGCCGGTCCGGGTGTAGATGCGAGTGAGGTGAACGGCCATGCGGCTACGGTACCGCGCGGGTGCCGGTCGGTACCGCTGGCTACGCTGTCGAAGTGAGTGAACGCTTTTTGGTCAACGGTGGTAATCGCCTCGTGGGTGAGGTGGCGGTCGGTGGTGCGAAGAACAGCGTCCTCAAGCTGATGGCCGCGGCCCTGCTCGCCGAGGGAACCAGCACGATCACCAACTGTCCCGACATCCTGGACGTCCCGCTGATGGCGGAGGTGTTGCGCGGGCTCGGGTGTGAGGTGGAGCTCGACGGCTCGGTCGTCCACATCACGACCCCGGCCATGCCGAAATACCACGCCGATTTCGCGGCGGTACGCGAGTTCAGGGCATCGGTCTGTGTCCTCGGCCCTCTCGTCGCGCGGTGCAAGCGCGCGGTGGTGGCATTGCCGGGCGGGGACGCCATCGGGTCTCGTCCCCTGGACATGCACCAGTCCGGCCTGCAGTTGCTGGGGGCGCGCAGCGAAATTCAACACGGATGCGTCGTGGCGGAAGCCGACGAGTTGCGCGGCGCGAACATCAGGTTGGCTTTCCCTTCTGTGGGAGCGACGGAAAACATCCTGATGGCGGCAGTGCTTGCCACCGGTGAGACCGTGATCGACAACGCGGCCCGCGAACCGGACATCGTCGATGTGTGCAACATGCTCAACGAGATGGGTGCCGACGTCCAAGGTGCAGGTACCTCGACCCTCACCATCCGGGGTGTCAGCGCGTTGAAGCCGACGACTCATCGCGTCATCGGCGACCGAATCGTGGCTGCTACATGGGGAATCGCGGCCGCGATGACGCGCGGGGACGTTCGCGTGCGGGGGGTTAACCCGAAGCATCTCTCGCTCGTACTGGACAAGCTGCGGTCTGCGGGTGCCGAGGTGACCAGCGAACCGGACGGCTTCCGCGTCGTTCAGCACGAACGGCCGCGAGCAGTGAACTTTGCGACGTTGCCGTACCCCGGGTTTCCGACGGATCTGCAACCGATGGCTATCGGGCTCGCGACCGTCGCCGACGGGACGTCGATGATCACCGAGAACGTGTTCGAGGCACGCTTCCGGTTCGTCGAGGAGATGATCCGACTGGGCGCTGATGCGCGTACCGATGGCCACCATGCTGTGGTTCGCGGTGTTCCCCAACTCTCCAGCGCGCCGGTGTGGTCTTCGGACATTCGAGCTGGGGCCGGGCTGGTCCTGGCCGGGCTGGTGGCGGACGGTACGACCGAAGTGCACGACGTGTTCCACATCGACAGGGGCTATCCGCGATTCGTGGAAAACCTGACCGCTCTCGGCGGGAGCATCGAGCGGGTCAGCTGACCGACCTCTTCTCGAGAGCGTCGACCAGCACCCGGAGCGCGCGCTCGAATCGATCGTCCGCCACCGACCCGTAGCCGACGACGATGCCACCATCGGTGGTCGGCGATCGCGTCGAATGTGCGAGTGTCGGCAAATCGACTCCGTTGTCCGCGCAGTCGGCTGCAATATCGCGTGCAACGTCTGCGTCGAGTACGAGCACCGTGTGCAGCCCGGCACCGACGCCCCGAAGTTCGCCGAATGGCGCCAGCGCAGCGGCGACGACGCGGTCACGTGCCCGATAGATCCGACGTGCCGTGCGTACGGACCGGTCCCATTCGCCGTCGCGCAACAGCGAGGTCATGGCCTGCTGGACGGGAACCGACGGGAAGTCGCCGATGGCGCGACGTGTGTCGGTGATGCGCTCGACCATCGACGGGGGAGCCACCATCCATCCGAGGCGTACGCCGGCACCCAGCGTCTTCGATACCGTTCCCAGGTAGACGGCACGGTCCGGAACGAGCTCGGTGACCGTCGTCAAAGGTGCTATGCCGTAACGGAATTCGGAATCGTAGTCGTCCTCGAAGATGGTGGTTCCGGTACTTCGTGCCCAGTCCGCCAGGGCGCGCCGACGACCGATGGGCATGAGTCCGCCGGTGGGGTACTGGTGTGAGGGAGTGACGTAAACGGCCGGGGTGCCGTGAGGAACCGATTCGAGCTCGTCGACGACGAGGCCCTCGCGGTCGACGGGGATGTCGTGAACGGACCACCCGCGGTGTGTAGCGAGGGCAGCAGCAGCTCGGTATCCCGGATTCTCCAGTGCGAGAACATGTTCGACGCCGACGTTTGCTGAGAGGGCACCCAGTGCCAGGTCCAGACCGTGAATGCTGCCCGTGGTGACGACGATCGAATCCGCGGTGGTGTGCAGCCCGCGTACGCGGCCGAGCAAGTCGGCAATGCGCTTGCGCAAGTCGAGTGAGCCGGCCGGATCGGGATAGTCGCCCGGTGGGGGAGAGCCACCGACGTCTCGCCATGCCCGCTTCCACGCAACGGATGCGCGAGGCGGAGTCCACGGTATTCCGGGGCGCAGCGAAATGCGCTGAGTAGTGGGTGGGCCTTCCTGTGCTCGGTGCAGCCTGTGGTCCGACCGAACGGCATGCGGAACATCTCGGACGTAGTTGCCGGATCCGCGACGTGCCTCGAGCCATCCTTCGGCGACGAGCTGCTCGTACGCCTTCTCCACCACCGCACGAGCCAGACCCATTTCGACGGAAAGTGCTCTGGTGCTTGGCAATCGGACGCCCGGCTCGAGCTCGCCGCGATCGATGGCCGCCCGGATACCGTCGGCCACCTGAACGGGCAACGTGCGGCGGTCGGCTCGATCGATCGCGATCGACAGGGCATTCGGCGGCAAGGTCATCGTGCGTCACCTGTCCATGGCAGAAAGTGGCCTAGCATCATTGCTCCCTATTGGACCATGACAGTGAGCCAACGGGGCGGCACTCTGGTGGCATGACGGCCGACGAAACACTTCTGTCCCCAACATCCAGGACCACCGTGGTCCGAGGTCGGCAGCGTGCGCAGTCGGAGCGGACGGCGTTGCTCGACGTGCTCCGATCGGCTCGCCTCTGTCATATGGGGGTGCTGGTGGGGAACGTGCCACGTGTGCTCCCGACCGTGTTCGGCCTGGATCCGGACGGGCCGGACAGGGCGGGAACCCTGTACCTCCATGGTTCGGTCGCCTCTCGAAGCCTGGTGGAGGCGCCTGATCAGGACATCTGCGTGACGGTCACGGTCGTCGACGGGTTGGTTCTGGCCCGGTCCGAGTTCCATCACTCGATGAACTATCGAAGCGCCGTCATCGTGGGACGGCCACGTCGAGTGGAGGACGAGGACGAACGGGCACGGGCATTGGACGCCATAGTCGATCAGGTCGTTCCGGGTAGAAGCACATATCTGCGGGCGCATACGAGGAAAGAGCTGGCGGCGACCAGTGTGTTGGCGCTACCGCTGTACGAAGCATCGGTGAAAGCGCGGACCGGCGGACCGATCGACGACGAGGCCGACATTGCAGCAGGTGAAGTGTGGGCGGGTGTGATTCCGATCGGTCAATACGTCGGCACTGCAGAGCGTGGGGAAGATGTAAAACCGAACCTCGATGTGCCCGACCACGTTCTGGCGTTGTCCCGCTCATGAAACCCGTTTCTGTCGACTGTTCGCAAGATATGGCTGGCGTCACATGCGGGGATGTGCCGGCCGAATGCGAGGCCTTCTTGCGCACAGGTTCTCCGACCTGCGCGGATGCCGGCGGTAAGTCGATCCACCTGCCGATTTGCGTTGGTGTGGTTGGTGGCGTAACTTTTGTCGAGTCAGAGCGACGGACACCGACCCGGTCTTCACGGACTGGGTGAACGAGGTTGGACGTGTGGCTCGGCGAGGTTTTATCCCCCAAGAGTCGGGCCTTGTGTCCGAGACCAAGCTGGGATAGACTGGAACAGTTGCCCTGGAGGCTTACGGACTGTGTGTTCGTGGGTTTCGAGTGTGTGCGTGTTCTTTGAGAACTCAACAGTGTGTCGATGAATGTCAGTGCCGAATTTTATTTGGTGAAAGCATTCGATGTATCAGCCATCCGCT
>NZ_JBFBKN010000022.1:0-81412 GCF_040702225.1 Rhodococcus sp. NPDC080181 | reverse complement strand
TCCCACATCTGTGGCTCTACCGGCCAGGACCCACTCCTGTCGGCAACCCACGCTTACATGCGGAGGGGCCCCAGCCAAGACCTCCATACCGTCTAGCGGTTCCAGTCTCCCAGGCCGTCGGATCCGCTGAGGGTGCCGCCGTCGGTGTTGACGACGATGACGGGGTCACCCTTCTGGGCGTTCTCGAAGAACCACTTGCCGTCTTCGGTGCTGACGTTGAGGCAGCCGTGCGAGGAGTTGGAGTAGCCCTGCTGCGACTCGGACCACGGCGCGGCGTGGACGAAGATGCCGCTGTAGGAGATACGCGTGGCGTACTCGACGTACGTGCGGTAGCCCTCTTCGGAATCCACCGGCACCCCGTAGGTGGAGGAGTCCATGTACATGTCGCGGAAGCGCTCGCCGACGATGTAGGTGCCGTTCGGGGTTTCGTGGCCGACCTTGCCCATGGAGGTGGGCATCGTGCGAACGACCTCGCCGTTGCGGGTGACGGTGATCTGCTTGGTGTTGTCGTCGGCCGTGGTGATGATCGAGTCGCCGGTGGAGAACTCGGCTTTCGCGCCGCCTGCTTCGACGGTCACCTGGGTGTGCGCCGGGTAGAACTCGTTGGGCAGCCACCGCACCTGGGTGTCGTTGATCCAGTAGAAGTGGCCTTCGACGGACGGGTTCGTGGTGACGCGGATGGCGCGTAGTGCGGCGTCGCGATCTCCGATGGCCTCGTCGAAGCGGATCGCGATGGGTTGCGCCACTCCGACGACCTCGCCGCCGGACGGGCTGATGCTGGGATCGGCGAAGTTCGCGGGTGCCAACGGGGCCACCCGCTGCTGCGGGGCGGGTGCCGGTGCCGCCGGGTCCGAGGATCCGGGCACGCCGGGGATCGACACGTCGGGGCCGCCCGGCCACAGCGGAGCCGCCTGGGCAGACCCGAATGCTGCAGAGGCTGCGAGCGCCGTACCTGCGAGAATTGCCCCGATGCGGGCGAACCTGCGTGTGCGAACCTGTGTTGCCATGTGACCCGACCATCCTTCGTACTGCGTCGTGATGCCCAGTAGCAGTGCTGCCGCGGGGCAACGCCCATTAACACATACCACCCGGACTTTTGCTAATCGGATATTGCCGAAAACGACGACGGAATCCACGGATACGAGTAGCTTCCCGCCACCCGAGCCCCTTCTTCGAGCCGTAGGTGTCGATCGTCTGCGAACGGGTATGTCGCATGCAACGTACTCCGTCCAGCCACCGGCGGTTCCGCAACGGGCTCGAGGCCCGGTGTCCGAAAGGGTGGCTCGTGACTGTCGATACCAGCACTCCAGTCCGTCGCATCGTCGTCGTCGTGCCCGCACACGACGAACAGGATCTGCTCGACGCCTGCTTGGATGCCCTGGCGAAGGCCGCACGTCGGGTCGCCGACGTCGCCCCGGTGACGGTATCCACGACGGTCGTTCTCGACGCGTGCACCGACGGTTCGGCGCGTGTCGCGGCGCGTCACCCGTCGGTCTCGGTCGTGACGGTGGCCCATCGCAACGTGGGAGCCGCGCGGGCGGCCGGATTCGCAGCGGACCTCAACGGCGGTCTGGGCCGCGCCGACACGTGGTACGCCACCACCGACGCCGACTCGACGGTGGGCGAGCAGTGGCTGGTGGGGCATCTGCGGCACGCCGCCGAGGGTGCCCGGGCCGTGGTCGGGACGGTGTCGGTGCGATTCGAGGACCACATCGTCGACAACGAAGCACTGCGCTCCTCCTATGACGCTCAGTACGTCGACGAGGCGGGCCATCCCCACGTCCACGGCGCCAACCTGGGTGTTGGCGCGACGGACTACTGGGCGGTCGGCGGGTTCGCGCCGCTCGCCACCGGCGAGGATCACGACCTGGTCCGTCGTCTGGAGCTCGGCGGCACCGTGTGCCGCAGGGTGTGTGACATTCCGGTCGATACTTCGGGCCGCCTGCGCGGCAGAGCCCCCGACGGTATGGCCGGCTTCCTTCGTTCTCTGGAGCCTTCTGCATGACCGACACCGGATTCGTCGACACCCCCGATCGCACCACCGATCTCGAGTCGGCGTTGCGCGCGCAGTTTCTCGCGTTCGAGGCGGATGGGCGGTTGGATCTGGCTCTCCCCGGCTCGGGAAACACAGACCACCGGTGGCAGTCGCTGGCTGCGCTGGGTCGGCACGACACCGTTCTGGGCCGCTGGGCCGAGGCACACACCGATGCGATCGCGATTCTGCACGAGCTCGACGGCCCGACGCCCGAGCGCGGCCAGATCTGGGGCGTGTGGGCTGCGGAACCCCCGGCTCCGATTCTCGAAGCGGTACGCAGCGATTCGGGGTGGCTCCTGTCCGGGACCAAGCCGTGGTGTTCGGGGGCGTCCGTCTGCACCCACGCACTCGTGACCGCTCGCGTCGACGGCGAGCCGCGATTGTTCGCAGTGGATCTGACGCATCCGGGTGCTGCCCCGGTGCCGAACACGTGGCATGCCGTCGGAATGCGCGAGAGCGACTCGGGCTCGGTGGCATTCGATCGTGTCCCCGCGGTCGTGGTCGGTGGTCCGACGGACTACCTGACCAGGCCGGGCTTCTGGCATGGCGCGATCGGAGTGTCGGCCGTCTGGTTCGGTAGCGCCTGCGCGGTGGCCGACACCCTGCATGCGGCCGTGCGCTCGCGCCCCGACCCACATCGCGCAGCTCACCTCGGTGCCATCGCATCGGCTCTCGGAGCCGCGTCGAGTGCCCTGACGACCGCGGCGGCCGAGGTCGACGCAGATCCGTTCGACCGCTCCGGCCGCGCTCGGATCCGTGCTCGCATCGTGCGCGCCGTCGTCGAGGATGCCGCAACGCAGTGCATCGACCGCGTCGGGCGAGCGCTCGGTGCCGGCCCGCTGTGCGCAGATGCGGAGCATGCTCGACGCGTTGCCGACCTCACCGTCTATCTGCGACAGAGCCACGCCGAACGCGACCTCGAAGCCCTCGGACACGACATCGCACAGGAAGACAACCCTTGGTAGAGAACGTATTCGACGCCGAAGTCGACCTCGGTACCGCCGAATCGGACTGGCTGTCCGCAGATTGGTCCATTCCCGGTCTGCACTGGAGCGACGTCGTCACCATGGTCGTCGTGGCACCCCATCCCGACGACGAAGTACTGGGCGTCGGCGGGTTGCTGTCGATGGCCGCAGCTGCGGGCGTCGACGTGCGGGTCGTCGCGGTCACCGACGGCGACGGTTCGCATCCGGGATCTCCGACGGTGTCGGCCGAGGACCTGCGCGCCCTGCGGCCCGTCGAGTCCGAGCGTGCCCTCGCCGAACTGGGCATCGTTCAGCCGCCGACGCGGCTGCAGTTCACCGACGGCGAGGTCGAAAAGCACGAGGACGCTCTGGCCCGCGCGCTGGTACCGCTGCTCGACGCCACTCCGGGTACCTGGTGCCTGACGCCGTGGCGCGGGGACGGCCACCCCGATCACGAAGCCACGGCGCGTGCCTGCCTCACCGCGGCCGCCGTCGTGGGGATACCGGTGGTGGAATATCCGATCTGGATGTGGCACTGGGCAACTCCCGAACACCGGGCGGTGCCGTGGTCACGCAGTCGCCGCATCGACCTGCCCGCGCACGCCGTCGAGGCGAAACGGGCGTCGATCGAGCGTTTCGAATCTCAGATTCGACCGCTGTCCGATCACCCGGCGGATCGCGCAGTGTTGCCACCGCACATCCTGACGCGGTTCCGACGTCCGTTCGAAGTCGTCTTCGCATGAGTAGGCTGTCCGCATGAGCTTGAGTCCGGAATACTTCCGCGATGTGTATGCCGCGCACGAGGATCCGTTCATGCTCGACAGCAAGTGGTACGAGCGTCGCAAGTATGCCCTCACCCTGGCATCGCTGCCCAAGCCGCACTATCGACGCGGCCTCGAACCCGGTTGCTCCATCGGTGTGCTCACCGAACAGCTCGCTGCCCGCTGCGAGCATCTGGTGTCGACCGACGTGGTGCAGAGCGCACTGGATACGGCTCGCGCGCGCGTAGGCGAGAGTGCTGCAGTCGATTTCGCACTGTGGTCCCTCTCCGACGACGTATCTGCGTTACCGAATCCCCACGAGAAGTTCGATCTGATCGTCGTCAGCGAGGTGGGCTATTACCTCGACGACGACGACCTGGCGGCCGCCATGAGCCGCATCGTCGGGCAACTGGAGGCCGGAGGCACACTGGTGGCCGCGCATTGGCGTCACGACGTGGACGACTATCCCATCTCGGGCGACCGGGTTCACGAGATCATCGCTGCCACAACCGGACTGGCTGCACTGAGCCGCTATCTGGACGAGGACGTGCGGATCGAGGTGTTCATCGCCACCGATGTTCCCGCCGTATCGGTTGCCAGCACCGACGGACTCGACGTGCGATGAGGCCCGAGGCTCCGGTCGCTATTCGGTGGACTTCGCCGCGTCGTCGACCAACTGCACGGCGAGATCGGCCAGTTTGACGTTGGTGTCCTGAGAGAGCTTGGCCAGCAACGCGAATGCCGCCTGCGAATTGAGGTTGTAGCGTTCCATCAGCATGCCCTTGGCCTGCCCGATCAGATCCCGGCTGGTCAGCGCGGCCCTGATCTGCTGTTCTTCCCGGGCGCTGGAGAACGCGATGGCCGCGTGCGCAGCGAACAACGAACCAATGGATTCGGCCTCGGCCGAGAACGCGCCGGTTCGCGTCGAATGCAGGTTGAGTGCGCCGAAGTTGAACCCTTCGACGTAGAGCTGAAAGCAGATCATGCTCTTGACCCCGAGCGCAGACGCTGCATCGGTGAACTGTGGCCAGCGGGTCTCGCTGTCCATGTCGTCGATACGGATGGTCGTCTGTTCGATCGCCGACTCGAGGCACGGCCCCTCGCCCAGCTGCTCCTGAATCTTGTCGCAGTGCCCGGCAATTTCTCCCGACAGAGCGGCGCTGTGCACGAACTTGCCCTGCATGACCGTCGTGATGGATGCGTACTCGGCATTGGGGACCTGAGCGACCGCGGCCTCGGTGATCATGGCCAGGACGCGATCGGGATCGGAATGCTGACGCCGCAGCTTCTCGGCCACCTCGGCCAGCCGGCGACTCAGCTGGAAGTCGGTAACCCGCGGGAGGGCGCCCGACGCGTTCAGTGTCTGCTCGCTGATGGTGGTCACCTCGTCCTACTGCTGCACTCTGCCCGCGACTGCACTCTGCCCACTATTGCGCAGGGGGCGTACCCGGTATCGGCGGATGCCGACAACACAGGATACGCCCCTGGGCGCTGAGCTCAACGACCGTAAGCGAGGCTCACAGAGCGCTGGGTGCCACCAGAGAGTGCACGAAGCCGATCTTCTTCACGACGGTCGCCGGCAGCACGAACGGGTACAGGTCCTGGTGACCCATCGATCGGTTGATCTGGTTGAGTGCCCACGACAACGGCAGCCACCAGTCGATGATCTGATCGAAGCCGACCTCGCCGGGCAGCGGGCTTTCGAGGGTCGATCCGGCCGGTGCCATCCCGAATGCCGCGGCCGTGTCGAGGGTGTCGCGGATGTGCAGGTAGTGGGCGAAGGTCTCGGCCCAGTCCTCGGCGGGGTGCATGGTGGCGTAGGACGAGACGTAGGTGTCCTCCCAGCCCTCCGGTGCGCCCTCGCTGTAGTGGCGATCGAGCGCATCCTGGTAGCTCGAATCCGGATCGCCGAACAGTTCCTCGAACGCCGCGCGGTGTTCACCGTCTCCGACCAGCACCATCTGGTAGTAATGGCCGATCTCGTGACGGAAGTGCCCGACCAGCGTGCGGTAGGGCTCCGACATCTCCACGCGGAGCTGCTCGCGGTGCACGTCGTCGCCCTCGGCGAGGTCCAGGGTGATCAGACCGTTGTTGTGCCCGGTCATCACCTGCTGGTTGGCGCTGGAGAGCAGATCGAACATCAGACCCGTGGACGCGTCCTCGTCCCGGCCGACGATCGGGAGGCCCAGCTCGGTGAGCTCGAGGATGACGCGACGCTTGTTGGTCTCCGCGTCCGCGTAGGCGGCCATCGCGTCCAGGTCGTCGTCGGCCGGGCGAGTCCGCGTCAGCCGGCAGGACAGGCAGAGGTCGTCGGAATCGGATGCGTCGACCAGCCAGTTGCAGCGCGCGGTGTTGAGATTGGCACACGTCTTCCAGACGGCACCGTCCACCTCGGCCTCGGAGATGCCGTCTTCCTTGTCCGGGAGCACCAGGAGGGCTCTGCTCGGCAGATGGAAGCCGAGTGCGCTCGAGCAGCTCAGACACAGTGAGTTCTCGAACGACAGCTTCTGTCCGCACTTGCGGCAGATGAAATCACGCATGGATGTTCCTTAGTGGCTGTCAGTTTCAGAAGACGACTGCACAATGTCAGAAGTGCACTGCACTAGCCAACTTTACCCACTGCTCGACCGCGCACAAGGCTAGGCGCAGAGCAAGCGCACGCTTAGAACATTACGAGCCCAACTGCTACGAGGTGGCAGATCGCTGCTAGCACAGTGGCAGCGTGAAAGAACTCATGGTGGCCAAATGTGTTGGGCCATGGGTTGGGCCATTTAGTCGCGTACAGGATTGCGCCCGCGCTATAGAGCATGCCGCTCACGAGAAGTAACAGGAACGGCGCATGGCCAACGTGCTCGATGAGCGTCGGCGCGACGGGGACTACGGCGCTGCCGAGAATCATGTACAGCGGCACGCCGACCCAACTCGGTGACTGCGGCCAGAGCATTTTGAGGGCGACGCCGCCGAGCGCGCCGAGCCAGACGACGATCAGCAGTGTGCGTCCGGTGTCGGAGGGGAGTCCGAGTACCACGAGCGGTGTGTAACTGCCGGCAATGAATAAAAAAACATCGAATGGTCGGCGCGCTTCATCCATGTGCGGCTTGTCGTCGTGGCCCAGTGGATTCGATGGTATGCAGCGCTCACGCCGAACACCCCGCACACGGAGACGGCATACACGGCGCTTGCCACACCGGCGGTGCCGGACACCAGGCTGAACGCCACTGTGACGAGAATGATTGCGACCACGACCGCGACGCCGAACGCGTAGAGATGGATCCATCCGCGCATGCGAGGCTTGACCGGTAGCTCGTCGATGCCGAACATCGTCATTCGATGACCTCCGTCGCTGGGTAACCTACGTGACCGTAGGTTCACGTATTGTACCGATGAGTAGCTTTCGGCGTGAACCTCGCTGGATCGGTTCGCCGCCAGGTCATGTCGGGTTCGAAAGAAGCCCCGGAGGTCGGTCAGCAGCTTGTGGCGCGCGGGGTCGGGCGTCGAGCACGTCGAGCACGTCGACCACACGCGAGCGATCGTGACCCATGTACGGCTCCGGCAAGGGCGAACCGTGGTCGATGTGGAGCATGCGGATCGAGGGCCTCTTGGTAGGACTATGGACTGGGTAGTGGGCAGTGGGCAGTGGCGGATATCGACGTAGTCGTCTGAATGCAGCAGTGAATCACCAACTCGGTCGACGGTCGACCAGCGAGACACAAGAGCGACAACGGAGACGGTGTCGCTCTTAGACAACGTCTCGCGCCGCCGCGAGTGACGTCGGCCTGCGCCTAGGCTTCCCTGTCGTTACCTCATCCAGCGACTCACAGCCGAGCACGTCCGATTGCTGAACTCGCTCGTGCAAGGTGAGTCGTCGAGGTCAAGCACGCGAGGCCCGGCGCAGGACGGCGCTGACTTCGTCCGGCTGCTCGACGTTCGGCGAATGACCAGCGTTGTCTATGAGGACTGTGTGAGCACCGGCAGTGGAATACCGCGCCAGCGTCGGTTCCCAATCGTAGAATTTGTCGCCGCGACCGTGAATCACCGTTACCGGTTTGTCGATGGTCCGGACAAGGGAGTCGAGTGGCTTGTTCTGCAGGCGTCGGCGGCGATCGATCAACACGGTTCGATACATGGCCGCGCTTGTGGCTGTGAAGTCGTGGAACGATTGTTGTGGGTTGTTGAATCCCGTGCGGGCGTCGAAGCCGTCGGCGAATGCGTGGTGCCCGATCCGGGATACGAGCGCAGGGACCGCGCACACACGTGCAAGTTGCGCGAACCATCGGATGGTCATGACCGCGTTCCCGGCGGGAAAGTGGCCGGATTCCAGGTCGGGGGCCTGGTTGATCAGGACCACCCGAGTGATGCGGGACGACGATTCAGCCGCTTCCAGTGCGACGTCACTGCCGAAGGAGTGCCCCACGATTGTGGCGTCCGTCAGGCCGAGAGCCTCGAGAATGTCGATCACCGCCCGTGCTTGGAAGTTCGCGTCGAGAAATCGATCTCCACCCGTGCAGCCGTGTCCGAACAGATCCACTCGAATGAGGCGGTAGTCGGACGCGAGAGAGGCCACGACGCGGTCGAACCAGTGAACGGATCCGGCGAATCCATGGATCAGAACGATTGCCGGTCCGTGAGTCGGCCCGTCGACTCGAGCGTGCATCGGACCCATGGTCGTCAAAAACATCCGGCCGGAAACTTGACGCGCTCTCACATGACCTCCGTTGTAAATTCGTTCAGTACTGCGCCTGCCGATTAGTTCACGTCCAGGCGGCCGGGCGATCGTAAAAAGTGTCGGAACGCGCTGTCCGACTGGACTGCCGCGCCTTGTTCGACGGCACTTGCCCGGCCCGGGATGGCAGGCGAACGGATTGCAATTAGTCCGGGTCCGCAAGCTCACGCATCGACACGTCAGCGGCAACTCCTCTGCAGCGGTGCAGGTCGTTGCGGCGGCTTGTCAGCGCGATGCGTGTTGTTGAGGTGCCAGTGAGTTTCCGGGGGCGATGCGCCCGCAATTCGTCGGTGCCGGCTTGTCGGAGAAGCGGTCGATCAGCCATTCGACGGCACCCGGGAGCCACAGTGCGGCTCCAGGAATGTGGCTGATGGTGTCGTATTCGTCGTATTGCACGCTCACACCTGCGGCGCAGTACTTGTTCATCAAGGCGCGAACGTCGCCGGCGACCATGATGCCGTCGCCGGGCCCGGTGCCGATCGGGCCCGGTTGGGTGCCTTCGAGAATTCCGTTGGATGCTTGCGCGACGAACATCGGGACGGTCGGGACGGCGGCTTGACCCATGTTGATCTTGTTGACCACGTCGACGTACTCGGGGATTGTGTTCGGGTCAGCGTATTGCGGCTTGACCAGGTCGGTCCACCGCAATCCGGGGTACTGCAGAAGGACGTTGAGGATGGAAGCATCGTTGAGCTTTGCCATGATCTCGCGGCCGTAGTCGTTGATGTACGGGTCGAAGTCGATACCGTATGCACGTCCGATGCCGACGATGGCCATTCCGACCACTCCGCCCCAGCTGATGCTGCCGCTGGCGTATCGAAGATTGTTCGCTGGGTTGACCAGCAAGCCGCCCTGGGCTGCGCCGAGCAAGTTGTCCGCGATTTCGGGTGCGTAGTCGGCCGCCATGATCGACGCCCAATTAGTGGCGATGGCGCCACCCGAGTATCCGAGCAGTCCGATACGGGAATTGTCGGTGACGCCGCTGCCCGGCACCTGTTGGGCGGCTCGCAACGAGTCCAGAGTCATCATTCCGTATTCGGGCCCTGCTGCGAAGTCTGCTGTGGGGCCTTGGGTATCGGCGAGGACGACGGTGTAACCGAGAGCCAGAAAGGGTGCGATGACAGCGCCCTCCCCGGATGCGGCAGCGCCGCCGACGTCTACGTTCCGCCCGCTCGGTGTCAGCGACAGCAGGGGCGTGTTGCCGGCGATAGCTCGGGATGGGCCGTCGTCGGGGTTGAGTGAGTCGTATGCCGATTGGTAGGAGATGACCTTGTCGGGTTGGGCGTTCGGGGGCCGCAGCACCGAGGTGACGTTGGCGGACGGTCGCCCCTGCGCATCGGTGGACCGATACAGGATCTGCATTGCATCAAGAGGCGTAGCTACGTTGAGCAGGTGGTACGGGAGAGTGCGCACACCGAGTACGGAGCCGGGCGGGTAACTCTCGAGTGGGGCCGCACCGGTGTAGCGGAAGAATGCATCATCGACCGGCTGCGCGGACACCGCCGCTGCGCCGTGGGTGAGGGCGGCGGCGGCGAGGCTGACGATCAGGAGCGAACGAGTTCTGCGGAGCACGGTGTCACCTGTCTGTTGAGCTGGTAGTGGACGGCGCACTGCGTTGTCGTGGCCGGGGAGGGTTGTCGAACACACGATGCGGTTCGCGTGCGCCGCTGGATCTATCGAGTGGCCCACGGGTCCGTTCGCCGCCACAGGGTGGGTAGTTCGACGAGGTGTACACCGTCACGCCGGGCGCAATCGGACAGTGTCCTCAACGAGGCGTCGAGGTCATCGAACGTGTACGGAAGCGCCCGCAGTGGTGCGGTCAAGGGTCTGAAGAAGTCGTCCCAGTGGGTGAGGACCACAGTGTGTGCGCCCACTGCTGCGACCGTCTCGGACCAGTATTTTTCGATGAAGTTGCGAGACTGGTGACCGAGTTGCCCGACGGCCAGGTATGCGACGTCGGCTGTGCGACCCGCGAGCATGTTCGACCGGAAGCCTGCACTGCTGTGCACGAGCGCGGTCTGACCGCTTCTGTTGTGGGCGACGAGGATCGACCATGCCGCACCGCACTTGTACGCTTTGACCCGAACGGGTTGAGCGAGAGCGCGACCGACCGTCCCGCGCATCCGGTTCGGGGCCGAGTGCTCTGATTCGACGAACGTCAGAGTGTAATGCCCCAGCTCCAGTTCATCGCCTGGTTGAGCCGTGGCGATCCGGCTCGGATGTAGCTCGGCTCCGCGACCGATCAGTGCGGTCGATTCATCCCCGACGAGCACCGCGCCGGTGCGTTGCGCGACGTGGGCCGAATCGAGAGCGTGGTCGTAGTGGCAATGTGCGCAGACCACCGCATCGAGAGTGTCGATACCTGCTCGTTTGAGGGCGTAGTCGACCCGAGCGGGGTCCGTTCGCAGCGGTGTCAGCAGCGTCCGCGTCATCGATGGGCGGGAGAAGAATCCGTCGGTCAGGATGGCTGACTCGCCGTCGTCGAAGAGCAGGGTGGTGACGCCGAGGAATGACACGGTGACCGCAGAGTCGGGCGACGACGATGCTGCCGGGGCCATTGCCTCGTGTGCGCGCAGGTTGGGTCGACCCCATCGCAGTCGCATCGTCATGCCTGCTTGGCGAGGGCTCGGCCGGCTTGCCGTCCGCTGAAGATACAGCCGCCGAGAAAGGTGCCTTCGAGGGAGCGGTAGCCGTGTACACCGCCGCCGCCGAAGCCGGCGATTTCCCCTGCTGCCCACAATCCCGGCACTGCCGTACCGCCGGTACTCAACACGCGCCCATCGAGGTCGGTTTGTATGCCGCCCAGTGTTTTTCGGGTGATGATGTTAAGTCGCACCGCGATCAACGGCCCGGACTTGGGGTCGAGGATCTTGTGCAGGGACGCTGTTCGCGCGAGTCGTTCACCACGCGAGCGACGCGAGTTGTGGATTGCAGATATCTGCAAATCCTTGGTGAACGGGTTCTCGGTTTCGCGGTCGCGGGCCACGATCTGACGTTCCAGCTCGACTCGGTCGATCAGATCGTCCCCGGTAATCTTGTTCATCCCGTCGACGAGTTCGGCGAGGGTATCGGCGACGACGAAGTCCTCACCGTGCTTCTTGAACGCCTCCACCGGTCCACTTGCGCCCGGCAGGACCCGCCCGAGCACCAACTTGAGGTTTTTGCCGGTGATGTCAGGGTTCTGCTCAGATCCCGACAGGGCGAACTCTTTCTCGATGATCTTCTGGGTGAGCACGAACCACGAGTAGTCGAATCCACTGTCCTGAATGGCTTTCAAGGTTCCGAGGGTGTCGAATCCTGGGAAGTTCGGTACGGGAAACCGCTGGCCGCGGGCATCGAACCACATTGACGACGGACCGGGAATGATCCGAATCCCGTGATTTTTCCAGATGGAATCCCAATTCTTGATGCCCTCGGTGTAGTGCCACATTCGGTCCTTGTTGACCAGGCGCCCACCGGAGCGTTCGGTGATGCCGAGCATGCGGCCGTCGACGTGCTCGGGGACTCCGGAAATCATCGACGCCGGGGCCGCACCGAGCCGCGCAGGCCAGTTCTCCCGCACCAGATCGTGATTTCCGCCGATACCACCCGCAGTGACCAGCACCGCTCCTGCATGTAGTTCGAAATCGTCGACTTCGGCGCGGCTGCTGCCTGCGCCGCGCTCGGATGCGCTGGGTTCGAGAATTGCGCCCCGGACTCCGTCGACGACGCCATTGGTCGTAGTCAACTCGTCGACGCGGTGACGGAACCCGAACTGCACCACACCCTTGTCTGCGGCCTCGCGAACACGTTTCTCGAAAGGCGCGAGGACACCGGGACCGGTTCCCCAGGTCAGGTGGAATCGTGGAACCGAATTACCATGACCCTCGGCCAAATAACCTCCGCGCTCGGCCCAGCCCACGATCGGAACCCACCGCACGCCTTGGGCGTGCAGCCAGGATCGTTTCTCGCCCGCCGCGAAGTCCACATACGCCCGTGCCCACTGGCCGCCCCAATAGTCTTCACCAGCGGGATCGTCGATACCGCGATCGAACGTGGCACTGCCCATCCAGTCCTGCCACGCCAACTCCGCGGAGTCCTTGATACCCATTCGCCGCTGCTCGGGGGTATCGACCATGAACAGACCTCCGAGGGACCAAAATGCCTGCCCCCCCAGGTTCTGCTCGGGCTCTTGATCGAGTAGCAACACCCGCTTGCCTGCATCGGCTAGTTCCGCTGTCGCCACCAGGCCTGCCAGTCCTGCTCCGACCACGATTACATCGGCGTCCATCATCTGCGTTCTTGTCCTTCTCACGGTCCTGGGATGCGAGTCAGGCAACAACTCGGCTACAACGTTTCGTCCACTACGGGTTGCCCAGCTCGCGCGCAGGCTTCACTCGAAGCCCTCGCCCGTGGGCGTGGTGCTGCGAGCGGCGACCCCGTTCGATACAGTAACGCATTCAATACATGAACGTACGGAAAACAGAGATGCATCGCGTTCGCTACGCTGCCTACATGGCCCTCACCACCGGACCGGTGAAACGACGGCGACCTCAGACCCGCCAGCGGCTACTCGATGCCGCATTGGAGGTGTATGCGGAACGAGGATTCGGTAACAGCAGTGTCGAACATGTGTGCGAGCGCGCTGGCTTCACCCGGGGTGCTTTCTATTCCAATTTCACCTCCCTGGAGGAGCTGTTCCTTGCGATGTGGGAGCAGCGGTCGACTCAAATGCTGGCCGACGTCGAGGCGTTGCTCTCCTCCCCCGGTAAGCAACCACGGGTCGACTCACTAGGCGACATCGTCGAATGCGTTTTAGCGGTGGTGCCAATTGACGACAAGTGGTATCGGGTCAACGCCGAGTTCACCGCCCACGCGCTGCGCAACCCCTCACTCAAACGGGTGATTATCGCGCGGGAGCAAGGGATTCTCGCCACACTGATGCCATTACTCGACCAGTTACTCGACCAGCTCGGGCTCGTGATCACCGACCGAGCGGCGTTGGGACCAGCTTTGGTCGCTGCACACGACGGCACCCTGGTGCAGTGTCTGATCGAAGACGATGCCAAGGCGGCCTGCGTGCGGCGTGCAGAGTTGTTCACCGTACTGGTCGGGCATTACACAGCCCAGGTTCAAGAGGAATAAGTCGGTCAGCGTTTCTGTGGCCGAAAACCGTGCTGCGCGTCCAGAACACACAGATTGTGGACGTCGTTTCACTGCAACTGCAGTCGGCCGTGGTGATGAGAGGCACCACAGCGGGGGCTCCACCTTCGGGTCGACGTATTCGAAGATGAGGGGAGAACGATCGCGGCCAAAACGGACCTGAGATCGGTCGATTCGGCGATTATGCTGAGCAATACGCCGCAGGCACGTACCGTGGCCCCTGCCTCGCACCCGATCAGGGTCCGGCATTCCAGTTCCGACCAGGAACAGCCATTCCACAACAGCCGCGCCGCGCCCCGCCCCGCCGAGGGCGGCCACGCAGCGGGCCGCATACCGAACAAGGACACACAGTGATCATTCGAATTGTGCGGACGTCGAACGTAAGTCGCCGCCTCATGATATTCGGCCTAACGATACTCATGGCACTTGCCTCGACCGCGCTGTGGGGGACCGCCCATGCCGGTGCCGATGCGCCGCCGCCGGAATTCTACGTTCCGCCTGCAGGTTTCGAAGACTCAGCGCCCGGAACAGTGCTCCGATCCAGAGCAACCCCGGTCGCCCTGTCCGGACTCCCCGTACCGGTGGGGGTCACGGCGTGGCAGCTTCTGTACCGCACCACCGACGAACAGGGGGCACCCAGCACCACGGTCACCACCGTCCTGGCTCCGCCCGAAGGGACCTCGACGCATCGACTGTTGTCCTACCAGGTGTTCGAGGACGCCACCGCACCGCAGTGTGCACCGTCGAGGAACCTGTCCACTAACCCCGCCCTGGACGGGGTCACGGCGATCTCGGCGGGCCTCGCCCTGGTGCAGTCCGCTCTGTATCGGGGCTGGACGGTGTCGATACCCGACCACGGCGGGCCACTGTCCGAATTCGGAGCCACGGTCGAGCCGGGTCGTGCAGTGCTCGACGGTATTCGAGCAGCGCGGGACTTCGCCCCACTGGGTCTCCCCGAATCGGTACCCGTGGGCGCCGCCGGATACTCCGGCGGCGCGCTCGCCACAGGATGGGCCACTGAGGAACACGCGACGTACGCCCCGGAGATCAACCTCGTCGGCGCAGCAATGGGCGGTACACCAGTCGATCTCGCCGAATCGCCGTACAACCTCGACGGTTCCGCCCAGGCAGGAACGGGACTGTTCATCGTCTCCGGACTTCGCAACACCTACCCCGATCTGAAAGCACGACTGGACCCGTACCTCACACCGCTGGGCCGCACGACCCTCGATGCCATGGCCACTGCATGCTCGACATCGAACCAGCTCACGAACATCGCCCGACAGTACGACACCTTGTTCACCGAACCTTTCGCATCGGTGTGGGGCAAACCTGAGATTCGCACCGTACTGGACCGCGCCCGCCTCGGTACCACGGCCACTGATGTCCCCCGTCTGCTCTATCACAGCGTGAACGACGAAGCGGTACCCGTGACCGACCTCGACTCGTACGTGCGCGCCGAGTGCGAACGCAGTGCGCGTCTGACCGTCCGACGAGAAGAGCTGGGGCTGCATCTCACCACCGCCGTGTCCGGGCTCGCGCTGAGCATGGACTGGCTCGACACCGTGTCGAGCGAACCCGCACCCGAGCGACCGTATTGCGACATCAGCACTGTTCCCAGTTTCGTGGGAGCTGACCCGGCCGCGACTGTGCAAAGCGTCGACGAGACCGTGCGGAGCCTGCTAGGACTTCCCCGAAAGTGAGCAGACGCCGTACGGCGGTGACGACGATTGGCGCGCTACATCTTCTGCACTGAGAATGCCGGAAGACGACTGCACCGGAGGTCAAACCCCAGAAAAATCATGACGCCCACGTCTGAAATCGATAGGCAGTCCGCGCCGTCACCACCGCAACCCGGGCGCACTGGCATCATTGAGACTGGACGCCTTCGCCCCGTGTCATGTCCGCGAAGCCCTCCCATGAACATGCACAGCAGGCAGCGTAGTCATTGGTAACCTGTTCGTGGTTGGACAGAGTGCGCCGGACCCTTTCTGCGGTGCATTTATTGCCGCAGGCCGGGCATCGTCTCCAGAAGTCGCTGGTTGGAATCGTCCAGTACTCGAGCACGGCACTTCACCTCCACTGTCAATCAAAACGTTTGCGTACAGCAGTACGGCTCATGCTCAGCCGCTGGCAGGCGCGCTGATGTGGGCCTCGAATGCTGCGAACCGGAGGCGTGCGGCCACTCAGGCCCGATCGGCGAGCCAAAGAACGTGCCACACGAGCCGGAAGATTCGACGGGTCGGCGGCGCGCACGACCCCCGAAACGACGGGCCCGTCGGCCGAGGTGTGACAACGGGGCCCGTCGATTCGGGTGCGCTCTCGATGCTTGCTACTCGACTACCTCCGAACGCGCCGCTTCCCGCTCGATATCTTCCTGCTCGCGTTCGCGAATTGTTTTGTCTGCGTTGCCTTTGCTGTAGGTGAAGTAGATGACCACACCGATTGCCATCCAGATCACGAACCGCAGCCAGGTCTCGACGGACAGGTTGACCATCAACCACAGGCACGCGATGACAGCAACGATAGGAATCCACGGCATCAGCGGTACTTTGAACCCGCGCTTCAAGTCGGGGCGGGTTCGCCGGAGGACGATGACGCCGATCGAGACCAGCACGAAGGCGAACAGCGTTCCGATGTTGACCATCTCTTCGAGTACGCCGATCGGGAAGAACGCGGACAGAACTGCGATAACGAATCCCACGATCAGCGTGATGCGTAGCGGCGTGCCGCGCTTGCCGGTACGGGCCAGACTGCGGGGCGCCAAGCCGTCGCGCGACATCGCGAACAACACGCGAGTCTGGCCCAGCATCATCACCATCACCACGGTCGTCAGGCCGGCCAGTGCGCCGAACGAAATGACGTTCTTCACCCACGTCAAGCCGTTCAGCTCGAACGCCGTCGCCAATGTGGAGTCGTCTCCGGCCAGTTCGGTGTAGTTCACCATTCCGGTCAGCACGAGGGTGACGGCGACGTAGAGGACCGTCACGATCGCCAGCGAGCCCAGGATCGCGCGGGGTAGAGCCTTTTGCGGCTCCTTGGTTTCTTCGGCCGTGGTCGCCACGACATCGAACCCGATGAACGCGAAGAACACCAGGCTCGCTGCGGCTAGGAGGCCGTACCACCCGAATGTGCTGCCGCCTGCACCTGTAACGAAGGAAAAGAGCGACTGGTGAACGCCTTCCGTCGTCGTCCCCCCCTCAGCGGGCGGAATATACGGGGAGTAGTTCTCGGCTTTGATGTAGAACGCGCCGACGACGACGACCAGTATCACTACCGCGACCTTGATGGCGGTGATGATCAGCGACACGCGGGAGGACAGTTTGGTACCGCTGGCCAGAAGGCCGGTGATGATGACGACGATGAGTAAGGCACCCCAGTCGATGTCGACACCACCGATCGTCACGATCGGCGACGCGGAGCCGAGAACTTCACCGAGATACAACGACCAACCCTTCGCCACGACGGACGACGCGAGGGCGAACTCCAGAATGAGATCCCATCCGATGATCCAGGCGACGAACTCACCGAATGTCGCGTAGGAGAACGTGTATGCGCTGCCGGCCACCGGAACGGTGGAAGCGAACTCGGCATAGCACAACGCGGCGAGTCCGCACGCTATCGCGGCAAGGACGAATGCGAGAGATACCGACGGACCCGCCACGTTGCCTGCGGTTCTCGCGGTGAGCGTGAAAATGCCCGCTCCGACGACCACGGCTACGCCGAACACCGTGAGGTCCCAGGACGACAGGTCCTTGCGGAGCTTGGTGTCGGGTTCGTCGGTCTCCCGAATGGACTGCTCGACCGATTTGGTTCGAAAGATCCCGGTCTTTCGGGCATAGCTCGAAGAACGCTTCTCATCCACTGTTGTGTTCTACCTGTCGACTTCGAGTTGTTCGAGCACCTAGTCCACGCGGGTCTCGCACGGCATCCACTCGAACTGTGTTGGTAATCACATTCTATCCGACTTCCGTTCTGATGCAATGCTTTTCGAAGAAACCAATAGATTTCAGCGGGCGGCGAGGCGCTCCTGGACGATGCTGTGCGCAGCATGACCCGCCAGCACTCCCTGATCGCGCTGGCGACGCAGAATTTCGGCGACCGTCGACCCGACACGTTCGACCCGGGCCGTGATCTCGGAGCGCGAGCTACCGTCGATCTCGCCCGCTACCTCAATGAGACCACCGCTGTTCGCGACGTAGTCGGGAACCCACACGACCCCACGCTGACGCAGTGTCTCCTCGACGCCTGGCTGTATGAGTTGGTTGTTCGCTGCGCCGCATACGATTACAGCGTTCAGGGCGCGGACACTCTCGTCCGTCAGCGTCGCTCCCATCGCACAGGGTGCGTAGATCTCGATATCGGTGTCGATGACCCGATCGGCGATCCGCACGTCGGTGAATTCTGCTTGCACATGCTGCAGCACAGCGGCATTCACGTCGGTCGCAGTGACGGTCGCACCGGCCTCGACCAGTAGCTTGATGAGGTTGTAGCCGACCTTCCCGGTGCCTTCGACGCCCACGCGGCGGCCCCCGAGATCCGTCGATCCCCAGTTGGCCTGGGCGGCCGCACGCATGGAATGAAACACACCGAGTGCGGTCAACGGTGCGCTGTCGCCCGATCCCCCCGCTGCCGTCGTCCGAGACACCACGTGATCGGTCGAGCGTCCGATGACATCCATATCGTCGGAGGTGGTTCCCACATCACCTGCCGTGATGTACCGGCCGCCGAGCGTCTCGACGAATCGGCCGTACGCTTCGAGCAGCTCGGGCGTCTTGACGGTCGCGGGGTCGCCGATGATGACCGCTTTGCCGCCGCCGAGATGAAGGCCGGCAGCAGCCGCCTTGTACGTCATGCCGCGCGAGAGCCGCAGCACATCGGTCAGAGCCGACTGCTCGTCCCGGTACGGGAAGAACCTCGTCCCACCCAGGGCATTGCCGAGTGCCGTCGAGTGAATGGCAATGATGGCCTTCAAGCCGGTTGCGGCGTCCTGACAGAACACCACCTGCTCGTGCGGCGAATCGTCGGCGAAATCGGGACGACCGAATACTCCCGTCGATCCGAAGGTATTCGTGCGGTGATCGTCGATCAGTGTCATGATTCCTGTCCTGTGTCGGTGTACTAGCGGGTCGTCGGGAGAGCTGTTGTATCGATGGACAATTCGGTGAGGCGGGCGCGGTAACGATCGACGTTCCCGAGCTTGACGTCCTCGTAGCCGCGCACGATGTCCGCTGCCGCCGCGGCCTGGGTTGCCGCGTCGTAGTTCTGTTCGGTGAGATGATCGGCGGCGTCGAGCACCATCGACTCGTAGTGGTCGATCAGTGCTCGTTCCAGCCGCCGAACGTGTGCGTACCCGAACGGGTCGAAGACCGTGCCGCGCAGCTTCTTCCCCTTGGCGAGAACGCGCATGGGTAGATGCAGGTTGGGGCCGAGCCCGATCTTCTTGGTGCGTCCAAGGGCCTTCAGCGCAGGTGGATGCAGCTTGTAGGTGAGCTTCTCTCCCCCGGGCACCTCCGACGACACCGACGCGAGGAACGCCGGGTCGGTCAGCAGCCGGGCCACCTCGTACTCGTCCTTGTAGGCCATGAACTTGAACAATCCCTGTGCCACGGCCTCGCTGAACTCGGTGCGGTCACCGACCGTGCGCTCCTCGGTCCATACCTGCTGGACGACGGCCAGATACCTGGAGGCAATTTTCTCGCTCTGGTAGGCGACGAGCTCGCCGGCGCGGCGCTCGACGAGTTCGCGAACCACACCGTCGACAGTGATCGAGTTCAGTAGCCGCTCCGGCGCCGGTGTGATCGTCCGAGTGGCCAGGGGAGCCGCCTGCGTCATCGCGGCTCGGAACGCTGCAGGATCGTCGGCGGCGACGCGACCCCAACGGAACGCAGCGTGGTTCGCCTGCACCGCAACACCGTTGATCGCAATGGCTTCTTCGATAGCGTCGGCCGGGATCGGCAGTCCGCCGACCTGGTAGGCCGCTCCGACGAGGAGGAAGTTCGCTGCGGCGGTATTGCCGAACAGCGTCTCCGCAGCCGCCAGCGCATCGAAGCTCACGAGCTGCTTGGACAGCACGTCCAGTCGGTCGAGCAGACCGCTCTCGTCCGGGTACGAGACGGACGGGTCGTAGACCATCTCGCCCGTCGCCGTCCGGCTGGTCGATGCAACCGTGACCGTCCGTGCGGGATCGGCGACGCCTGCGTTCTTGCCATCGGCCGCGGTGAGCAGATCGAACGCCAGGATGCAGTCCGCCGAGGCGGGGCTGATGCGATTGGACGGTTCGGCGCGGTGTGGACTCAGTCGCAGGTGCGAGGTGACCGGACCTGCCTTCTGGCTCAACCCGGTCTGGTCCAGCCCCTCGACGTGCAGACCCGAGCGCAAGCCTGCCATGCCCAGCACCTGGTTGACGGTGACGATGCCGGTCCCGCCGATGCCGGCGAGGAAGATGTTGTGCGTCGCCTCGACTGTCGGGAGCACGACGTCCGATACCGACGGCGGCTGTGCCACAGCCTTCTTCACCGTCGCCACCGGCGACTCGGGGAGCTCGACGGTGACGAACGACGGGCAATCGCCATCGAGGCAGGAGTAGTCGGTGTTGCAACTGCCCTGATCGATACGGGTCTTGCGGCCGAACTCGGTGTCGACGGGTTGCACCGAGAGGCAGTTGCTCTTGACACCGCAGTCGCCGCAGCCCTCACACACGGCCTCGTTGATCACCACGCGCGTCCGTCGCGCCGGCAACGTGCCCCGCTTGCGTTTACGACGCGCCTCCGCGGCGCACTGCTGGTCGTAGATCAGGACGGTGACACCCGTGGTGTCCCGCAGGAGCCGTTGCGCCTCGTCGAGCCGGTCCCGATCCCACAGCACGGTCCCGACGGAGAACGACGCACCCCGGTGGCGCTCGGGTTCGTCGGCGCAGACGATGATCTTCGCGACGCCCTCGGCGGCGAGTTTGTGGGTCAGGTCGGGCACGCTCAGACCCGCCTCCGCGTCCTGAGCGCCGGTCATGGCGACGGCGGAGTTGAACAAGATCTTGTAGGTGATGTTCACCCCGGCGGCGATGCAGGCCTGCACAGCAAGCTGCCCGGAGTGGAAATACGTTCCGTCACCGACATTCTGAAAGATGTGCCCGACGTCGGTGAACGGGGATTGTCCGATCCACTGCGCCCCTTCGCCGCCCATCTGCGTCAGACCTGTCACCTGAGAGTCGGTACGCGAAGACATCGTGACCAAGGTGTGGCAACCGATTCCGCCGCCTGCCAGGGAGCCTTCCGGAACAGCCGTCGATCGGTTGTGCGGGCACCCCGAACAGAAGTACGGGGTCCGCTTCGAAGACAGAACGGTCAGCTCGAGCGGCGGCGGCGGTGGAACGATGATCTCCACACGACCGGACAGCAGCGTGCGCAACGGCTTTCGCAGCCGCGCAGCGGTCAGCTCCCCGTCCGCGGGGATCAATACGGTGCCGGAGGACGCGCGTTTGCCGACGACTGCCGGGGCATGGCCTGAGCCGTACAGCGCATCCTTGACCTGTGCCTCGACGAAGGACGTCTTGTCCTCGACGACGAGCACGGTCTCGACGCCACGTGCGAGCTGCCGGACTTTCGCCGAACCCAGCGGGTACGGCATTCCGACACGCAGAATGCGGATCCCGGCGTCGACGAGCTTGTCGTCGTCGAGACCAAGTTCGCGCAGGGCCTGTCGAACCGAATCGTAGGCGGTTCCCACGGCAACGATGCCCAGCCACGCGTTGTCCGGATCGATCTCGATCGAGTCGACGTCGTTGGCGGCGTTGAATGCTTCGACCATCGCCCACCGCGGGCCGTAGAGGTCGGCTTCTGCGAGAACGCTGTCCGGCGGCGGACCGGGAACACGTTGACGGTAGGTCCACGGCCGCCCTTCCCACTCGATCGACGGGGAGACGATCTCGAAGTCGGAGAAGTTGCGATCGAGCGTCCACAACCCGTCGGCGACGTCGGCGTTGATCTTCATGGCCGACCAGCAACCGGACAGCCGGGACAGGGCGACGCCGTACAACCCGAAGGCGATGATCTCTTCGGCGTTGCGCGGGAAAAAGATCGGCATGGACAGTGCAGCGAGCGAGCGTTCACTGGCAGCGGGGACGGTCGACGACTTGGCCGCCGGGTCGTCGCCCACCAGTACCAACGCACCTCCGGCCGGGTGTGCGCCGTACATCGCGCCGTGGCGCAGTGCGTCGCTGGCGCGGTCGAGGCCAGGGCCTTTGCCGTACCAGACGCCGACGACGCCGTCGTGGGTCGCGGTTCCGCTGGGGAGCTCGAGTTGGCTGCCCCACACCGACGTCGCGGCGAGCTCTTCGTTCATGCCGGGTACGAGCCGGACGTCGTGGACCGAGCCGAGCTCGGGGATGCCGGCGAGCAGTCGATCCAGGCCGGCCAGCGGACTGCCCTGGTAGCCGGAGACGAACGTCGCTACCTTGCGGCCGGCCCGCTGGTCGCGGGCGTGCTGCTCCACCAGCTGCCGGGCGATGGCCTGAACACCGGTCATGAGTGTGGGCCCGGAATCGGTCCGGTAGCGATCCGTGGGATCGAAATCAGGCTGGACCGTCGTTACGTCGTCGAGCTGGGTCATCGAACGGTTACCTCACATCTGGCACAAGAAGCTGCTCTAGTTGACCTATCGGTCCCGCAACCATGTACCTGCCCAGCACCACGGTCAACTGATGCGAGTACAACTAAGCAGAACGCGCAGACAGTGATCTGGAACACCTTCGGAGGTCTACGAAATGCTCACCATCGACCAGTTGGACGCCAAGCTCATCGGGCTTCTGACGACGGACGCCCGCGCCGGGATCGTGGAGCTCGCGGCAACCCTCGGAGTCACGCGCAACACCGTTCAGTCCCGGATCAAGCGGTTGGAGGACACCGGGCTGATCCGGAGCTTTCGGCCCGAGTTGAATCTGGCTCTGGCCGGGATCGACGTTCAGGCCTTCCTCGCGCTCGAACTCGAACAGGGGTATCTCAGTTCCGTCGTAGCGGCGCTGAGGGATATCCCCGAAGTGCTCGAGATCCACGCGACGACCGGGAGGGAAGATCTGCTCGTTCGCGTCGCGACGCAGGATCACGCGAGTCTGCAGGAGCTCATCGAGAAGGTGCTCGGCATAGTCGGGGTGTGGCACTCGAGCACCACCGTGGCGCTGACGACGCCCCTCCCCTACCGCACTCAGCCACTGCTGCAGGCGATCACGAGCGACGCCGGGTGGGGGCGATCGACACCGCGGGCATAAGACTATGCGCGGGATCCCCAGATAAAGGCTTACCGACATGCTCTGGCGAATTGGGTGCGGCCTTGTACCCCAGGCCGGGGTGTAGCTCCCCCGCGTAATCTGTCGCTTCCACCGACCGCGAAATCGAACAGCAGGATGGGCAGAATCCCGGCGTTCGAAGACCCCGTCGGCCCATTCCGAGTCCCAGCGGCGCGCTCGCGTCGTCTGCCAAAGCCGAAGTCGTTCCCCGGAAGCAGGCCGCGCGGCGATACTCGGACAACGGCGTCGTCGGACAGCTGAATATGAACGACCCCGCGCCGCGTGTTTCGACTGAGAGACTCTCTTTATGTCGTACGTAAGTGGCTCATCCCAATCGGGGGTGTAGGAGTTGGGGTCTGAATCCGCCGGTCTCGAGCAGGCTTCGGGCGATGTAGTTGGTCAGGTTGCGGAACCCGAGTGCGGAGCCGCGCAGGTGTTCGAGCCGTCCGTTGAGCGCCTCGGTCGGCCCGTTGCTGGTGCCGGGTCGTTCGAAGTAGGCGAGCACGTCGGCGGCTCGCTTCTTCAGGGTCCGGCCCAGGGTGGTGAGCTCGGTGAGCACCTTGGGGACGCCGGCGCTGAGGTCGGTGATCAGCTTCTCCATGAGCTCGCGGCCACGTTGCCGGTCCTCGTGGCGATAGGCGGCGATCATGCGCTGGTAGACACCCCAGGTCGCCTCGACCTCGACGTGAGCGTCATCAACGAACAGCGCGCGTAGCCTGTCGCTCTGCTTGTCGGTAAGCAGGTCCGCGCCGGTGTGCAGCGTGCGCCGCGACTTGTAGAGCGGGTCGTCCCTGAACCCACGGTGCCCGTGGATCGCGAGTTGGACCCGGCGCCGACACCTGTCGAGGGCGTCACCGGCCAGGCGCACGACGTGGAAGGGATCCATCACCGTGACCGCGTCCGGGATCTCCTCCGCAGCGGCGGTCTTGAACCCGGTGAAGCCGTCCATCGCGACCACCTCGACCGCGTCACGGAAGGCGTCGTCGCGGTCGGCGAGCCAGGTCTTGAACGCCGCCTTCGACCGGCCCTCGACCATGTCCAGCAGCCTTGCTGGGCCGGCGCCATCGCGGACCGGGGTGAGGTCGATGATCACGGTGACGTACTTGTCGCCACGCCTGGTGTGGCGCCAGACGTGCTCATCGACGCCAATGACCTTCACGCCCTCGAACCGCGTGGGGTCGTTGATCAGCAGCCGATTGCCTTCGGCCAGGACCGCGTTGTTGGCGGTGTCCCACGCGACCCCGAGTCCCTCGGCGACACGGGCGACGGTGAGGTGTGCGACCACGATCCCTTCCAGCGCCCACCGCAACCCGGTGCGCGAGAGCTTCGCGCGTGGCTCCGCCGCGGCGCTGGTGTCTTGGCGCCACACGTGTCCGCAGTCGGCACAGCGGTAGCGGCGCACTACAACTTCCAGCACGGTCGGTCGCCAGCCCAGCGGCTCGTGGGCCAACCGCCGGATCACGGTGTCACGAGCAGCGCCTTCGCTGCCGCACCGTCGGCACCACTGATCTGGTTCCACCACGCGGCACGCGAGGACCGCACGATCCGGTTCAAGTCGTTGCCCGGTCACGCTCAGACCGAGGCCGTCGAGTCGAGCGAAGGCGGTCAGGTAAGGGCGGCCGAAGCCGGCCGGCGGGGTAGCGGCGGACAGGTCGAGGTCTTTCGGATGGATGGCGTAGGAACCTCCATCGTCGGGAGACCTCGACGTCTATCTGCGGACCGACGCGCCCGGCCGACCCACACCCTCATCTGGGAAGAGCCCTGAGAGACGTCTTCGACGACGACGGGACCGGCGAGGAGCAAGGCGCGGTGAGCTAAAGAATGGAGCTTGCTCGGCTTCGACGCCGCCGCGAGCTCCGGTGAAACTCCGGTAAAACGGTCGGTACTGGTCGGTCGTCGTCGGTCACCACCGGATGGCAGCGTCCCCCACGCTCGGCGTTTGTGCAGGTCAGCGGCTCGTTCACCCAGTGGGCGCATCAAGCGATAGACGCAGAGCCGACGTGATTAGGTCGTCGGTTCGGTTCTGGTGGTCGCGCGATGCGCTGGCCTCACGGCTCTGCCCGACACCGACGTCGCTCTCCTCTGCGACGGACCCCTCGCCGGCTGAGCGCTCGCGGCCGGCATCCTGTCCGTGTGCCGAAAGGCCTCGCTCCGCTCGGCAACGCAGCGTGGCGTTGTGTCGCGACCTGGACGTGCGAGGTGTCAACGGTGCGTCGGCGCAACGATCGTTGTGTGCGCAGCGAGATGCTCCATGCCGCACGCGCGGCGCGCACGAACGCAACGCCCCGGAACGCCAACGACCCGTCATCGCTGCGACGCGCAACGCGTCTCCCGTCACGGCAACGGATCGCAACCACGACCCCGCCCACGGCGCCTCGCGGGACGGAGGGCAAGTTGACACAGTTGCGCTGCCATGGAGCCGCGCTGGCTCTCTCGATGACCACCGGTGAAACAGTGCCGCTCCAGGCTTGCGCCTGGTGTTGCCTGGCCTCCTCGTGATCGGCCCGTCGGGGATCGTCAACGTGGTGCGGGTGTCGAGGCGGTCGGGTCCGACGGCTCGGCGGGGCGCGATCGTCTCGTGCGTTGGCGGACTACGGGAGCTTGGACGCGAGGACGTCGGCCGCCAGGATCTCGGGTGCTGCGCCGAGGAGGTGCTGGTTGGCCATCAGGGCTGCGACGATGGCGCCGTTGGCGTGGGCGTCGCGAGCGGCCTCGTCGGGGAATGCATCGAAGATCCAGAAGGTGTCGGCGTGGGTCCTAGCCGCGAACCAGACAATCGTTCCTACTTCTTCGTTGGCGAGTGCGACAGCGCCGGCGAGCAGATCGGCGAGCGCGTCGTGCTGTCCATCGGCCGCGACGATCTTGGCGACGAAGGCATACGGAAGTGATGCGGGTGTGGACATGAGGGGTTCTCCTTGAAGTCGGGGTTCTTCGTGGGGCGAGTTCAGCGTATGACGAGCGAGGGCCGGTGGGGAGTGGCGTATACGACAGTATTGCTATTGTTCGCGCCATGCGTATCGGACTGATCGCGATCGACGGCTGCTTCGGTTCGGCTGTCGCGTCGGTCATCGACATCGTGCGGGTGGCCGACGGAGCCCGCGGCGATGTCGACCCGCGGATCGACCCGATCGAACTCGCCATCCTCGGACCGAAACGGCGAGTGACCACGACGGCATCGATGACCCTGTCGGTAGACCACCCGCTGTCGGAGTCCGGAGAGTTCGACGTGGTCGTCGTCCCTGCGCTTGGAACCCTCACGGCCGCCGCTACCAACGACGCCCTCCAGAGCCGAGATGCACGTTCGGTCATCGCCTCACTCGGGCGCCTCGACGACGCGACCACCCGGATCGCCGCGGCGTGCACCGGCGTGTTCGCCGTCGCCGAGACTGGACGGATGCATCATCGGCGGGCGACGACCAGCTGGTTCCTGGGGCCGGAGTTCCTGAAGCGCTATCCGACCGTCGCCCTCGATCTCGACACCATGGTCGTGGTCGACGGGAACCTCGTCACCGCCGGCGCCGCGTTCGCCCACATCGACCTCGCGCTCTCACTCGTGCGATCGATCAGCCCCGACCTGGCCCAACATGTCGCCAAGCTCCTCATCATCGACGAGCGTCCGTCGCAGGCGGCCTTCGTCGCCTACGAACATCTCCGGCACGAGGACCCGATCGTCGTCGAGTTCGAACGCTTCGTGCGCGCCCGCCTGGACGAACCGTTCAACGTCGCCTTCGTCGCGCAGTCGCTCGGCACCAGCCGGCGCACCCTCGAACGACGAGTCCGTGCGGCGCTCAACCTCACTCCGCTCGGCTTCGTCCAACGGCTTCGCATCGAACGAGCGCGGCACCTCTCAGCAACCACGGACCTCACCTCCGCCGAGATCGCGCTACGGGTCGGCTATGCGAACGCCGAGACTCTGCGCTCCCTCCTGCGCAGGGAGCGACGCCGTTCCTGACCTATCGCCATGCCTGTAGCCGGTGTCCTAGCGCTCGGTTGGAACCACCTCTCAGCACGTCGCGTCGACTCTCCTGCGTCGCCCCTGGACGACCCACTCGACACGCCCGCAGCACAGGCCATGTGACGTGCCCCGGCTTCCCGGGCGGTCGGGGTTGGGTGGCTGTGATGTCGCTGCGTTCTCGTCGAGGGGGTCAGCAGACCCGATCAGGGTCGATTGGGATGAGCCGCGAAGGCGGTCAGGTCAGGGCGGCCGAAGCCGGCCGGCGGGGTAGCGTCGGACACGTCGAGGTCTTTCGGATGGATGGCGTAGGAACCTCCATCGTCGGGAGACCTCGACGTCTATCTGCGGACCGACGCGCCCGGCCGACCTACACCGTCATCTGGGAAGAGCCACGTAAGTGCACATGATTCTGACCTGCACGTCACTTAGTGGCAGTGTCGATGCACCGTCCGCTTTCGACCCAAATGGCGCGCCAGGAGATCCGCCAGTAATCGGTCGCACGGATTTCGACGTCGGCGAGGGTGGATCAGGCTCTGATGATTGTTGACTCCGCCTGCACCCGTAACCTGTGCTGGTTCAATCGGAAACCATCGTCGTCGATGTCTGTCCATTTCCTCAGAATTGAGCAGCGCAGGCTATGGACCTTGTTCGACCGGATGGCTACCATTCCTACGCAACAGATCACAAGTCTGTGTTTCTGCGCCGGCGAACCACCTGCGTTCCGGTCGCGACAAGCGTAAGACGAACATGACGGTATGACTCCGGCTTTGTGGGCCGAGCCGCTTCATCGAACTTGAAGTAGCTGTGAGGTCGGCACAGGCGGGTAAGAGCCTTGCTCCACCTGTGCAGTCGGGGTTGCGCATCGACCGGACTGGGCCTTCTAGTGAAGCTGGCAACGGTCGACGGAATGGGGATGGGTGCATACGATCCGGTCGCAGCGTTACGGTGAGCCACCGCGGTCGGGTCGGCATCGCAAGAGCTCTTTCGGCCGAGCCTCCGCGGCACTGTCGGACTGGTTCACGCAACCGTTCGACTACGACTGGATAGTACTTCATCACTCCACCCGTCATTTGCGCGGACTTCTCGGTGGGGTCATCGCAGCGGGGACTCTGTCCATCGCTTTTATCTCGACGGTCATGTTGTTCAGTTTCCATGGTCCCACGAGCGAGAGCGGTAGAACCTGGATTGTCGTGATGCTGGGAATTCAGGTCGCGGTTGCAGGTGCCTGGCTGGTGCTGCCTCTGCCCAATGGTCGGAAAAGGCTGGTACAAGTCTTTGTTATGTTCGCCATTTTCGGGGACGTAGGATTGACCTCCGTTCTGGCCTTCTACGATGATTTCGGGCGTTTGACCGGGTGTGTTCTCTTCTCGGTGACGGGGGCGTTTGTTGGATATCTCATGAGCCCGCGATGGCTGGCGGCGCACCTCACATGGTCAAGTGTTTTTACACTAATTTTCGGCTATCTGGCATATCTTGGTCAAAATGAGGACCCAGCAACGATTCTAGCTACGACATGCACCGTACTCGTGGCTACCAACGGCACACCGGTATTCGCTCAAGTTGTGTGGACCCTGATCTCGCGCGACGCCCGGCAGTCGACACTCGACCCCCTCACTGGCGTCTTCAACAGGAGAGGCGCAGACAACGCACTACTCGATTTGTGGGCGGAGGCCGAGGAAAAACAGCTTTCTCTTGTAGTTCTCGTAGTCGATATAGATAAGTTCAAACGGGTCAATGACAATCATGGGCATGCCCGTGGGGATGAGGTCATTCAACTGGTTTCAAATCGTTTGGCCGCACTGGCAGGTAGACGAGGCGTTGTGGCACGAACGGGCGGCGAGGAATTTCTGGTGGCGTCCACTGGCGCGGAATGCGATCTGCATGAATTGATCCATCTGGTCAAAACAGGGTTGTATCATCCGACAGATCCGGTACCTGTGACAGCAAGCATCGGCGCAGCAGTGCTCCCAGTCAGTTCGATGTCGCCCGGTATCGGGGCCTCGACCATTGTGCGAATGGCCAGAACGGCGGATGCTCACATGTATCGCGCAAAGGAGTCGGGGGGAAACAATGTTTCGATGACGGTGCTGTAAGTACGCCCGACGACCACCTCGAAGTGTGCGAGCCGGGTCCGAACTGACGCGTGCCGGGTCAGTGTTGCTGTTGCCCAGGCCGAATCAGGCCCCTGGACGTTGCTGCTGCCACGGCCGAGGTTCGTGAGTCGACGCCCAATTTCGGGTAGATGTGGGCCAGATGGGACTTGACGGTGGCCTGACTCAGGAACAGCTGCTGGCTGATCTGCACGTTGGAATGTCCGTCTGCCACCAACTGCAGCACTTCGATCTCACGCAACGTCAGTGTGCTGCCGGGTGTCCGCATCCGGTCCATCAACCGCGATGCGACGGCAGGCGCGAGCGCCGACCCTCCTGCTGCTGCCGTGCGCACCGCTGCAGAGAGATCATCGGGCGGTGCGTCTTTGAGGAGGTAGCCCACCGCGCCGGCTTCGATGGCAGCGAGAATGTCGGCATCGGTGTCGTAGGTCGTCAATACCAGGACATACGGTGCGCTGGGGAGGGCGGCAATGCGGGCGATGGCGTCGACGCCGTGCATTCCGGGACCGAACTGCAGATCCATCAGCACCACGTCGACCTCGAGCTCGGCTGACAGTTCGATCGCCTGCTCGGCTGTCGTCGCTTCGGCGATGATCACGAAGTCCGGCTCGGTCTCGAGTACCGCGCGCAATCCTGCGCGAACTATCGGATGGTCGTCGGCCATGAGGAGGCGGATCATGTTCGCACCTCCAACGGCACAGTGATGGCGATGGCTGTGCCCTCGCCAGGTTTCGATTCCACCGCCAGGGTGCCGCGCAGTGAGTCAGCGCGAGCCCTCATCCCGGGCAGCCCGAAACCACGATCCCCAGTGCTGACGGTGTCGGGATCGAAGCCCCCACCATCATCGACGACGTCGAGCGCCACCTCGGTGTCCATGTAGCTCAGGGTGACCGCCACCCGGGTGGCATCAGCATGCTGCGTGGCATTCGCCAGAGCAGACTGAGCGATGCGCAGCAACGCAACCTCGTGTGCTGTCTGGAGAGGTACCGGAACACCCGACAACTGCCAGTCGACCGGTAGTCCGGTAGCTGTAGAAGTGCGGGCGCACAATCGTTCCAACGCCGAGGGAAGTGAGCCGTTCTCCAGATCCGGCGGTGTGAGCGCACGAACGAAGCGGCGGGCCTCTTCGAGGTTGCTCGACGCTGTCTCTCGGGCCTGGACGACATGCCTGTTCGCCTCGTCGGAACCCGCCGGGAGCAGGCGCTCGGCCGCGCGGAGCAACAAATGGATGCTGGACAACCCCTGAGCCAGGGTGTCATGAATTTCACGGGCCAGCCGTTCACGTTCAGCGAGGACCCCGGCCTCGTGTTCCGCCGCCGCCAGTTCTCCGCGGGCAGCCGTCAGCTCCTCGATGAGCGCGCGCCGCTGTTCGCTCTCTCGATAGAGCGCCTGGTAGCCGAGTACGACCGCGATTGCGACCGCGGCACCGAGCGAGGGTCCGATTACCGCTCCGACCGCGAAACCTCTCTGATGCCAGCTGAACCCAGCGATCGCCGTGATGGTCGTGACGACAACGGCCGTCATGCCCCACTTCGTCTGCAGGAGATGGAGCTCGAGAAAGAACAACGGGAACGCCAGGTACACGGCCTCGGGGCTCACCACGAGCAACGCCGTCCACACCGCCCAGACAGCCACGAGCCATCCCGCGGCGATCGACCCGGAGTGACGCACTCTCGGCCAGGTTGCGCCCACCGCGTACACCACGCCCAGGACCACGGCAAGAACGACGACCGCCATCAGGTGCGGTACGCGCTCCTGGACCGCACGCACGATCGACAGCGTCAGCAATGCCCCCAGCAACAGATGTAGGCAGCCGCGCAGGATGCGCATGACAGGGGTGAGCGACGACGGATCCATATCAGTGTCCAGGCTATGCGGTTCGCACTCGGCCGGCATCGGCCGAAAGGTGTAACCGGCTCTGATCCTTCCGGCTCTCAGGATGCACTCTCCCGGTCGATGCCCCCGCACCCAGGCAGCGGCGAGAGTTGGACTCAGTCACCGGGTACTTGATCCGGTCGTCTGCAAGAAAGGCAGAAAAGACGTGTTCGTCGCTTGGAGAGACCTACGATTCGCCAAAGGGCGGTTCGCCCTGATGGGAACCGTCATCGTGCTGATCACCATGTTGGTCGGCCTGTTGTCCGGACTCACCGCAGGATTGGGCAGAGAAAGCACGTCGGCTATCACCGACCTGCCGGCTGACCATCTGACATTCTCGGCACCGACAGGGGGCAAGGCGGTGTCGTTCACCGACAGCACCGTCACCGAATCCACCTGGCAGCAGTGGGCACAAGTGGATGGAGTTCAGCGAGCCGAACCACTCGGCATCACGACCACCAAAGCCGAGGCCGGCCCGCGCAGCGCCTCGATCTCCGCGTTCGGCGTGCAGCCAGGCTCGACTCTGGCACCGGAATCGGACCGAATCCGCACCGGCAGCGCAGTACTGTCTACGTCGGCCGCCGACGAGCTCGACGTCGGAGTCGGCGAAGACTTCGTCCTCGGTGGACAGCGGCTGACGGTCGCTGGTGTCGACGGCGACGCCTCCTACAGCCACACCCCGGTGATCTACATGGACTTGCAGGCCTGGCAGACCCTGTCCGGCGGAGCGTCCGACGGCCCGCTGCGAGCGACAGTGGTCGGGTTGAGCACTGTCGCCGACGCCGACCTCCCTGCGGCCGACGAACGGATCGGCACCGACACGGTGCCCACCGCAGACGCCAAGTCCGCAGTCGGCTCCTACAGCTCGGAAAACGGCTCGCTGCAACTGATGCGCGCCTTCCTCTTCGCTATCTCTGCACTTGTCATCGGGGCGTTCTTCACCGTGTGGACCATCCAGCGCAGCGGCGACGTCGCGGTACTCAAAGCTCTCGGAGCATCCACCGCATATCTGCTTCGAGATGCGCTCGGTCAAGCCGTCGTACTGCTGACCATCGGCACCGTCGTCGGAACGGGGTTGGCCGCAGGAGTGGGCGCACTCGTCGGCGGCACCGTGCCGTTCGTGCTCGACATCGGCACCGTGGCGCTACCCGCGCTGATCATTATCGTCCTCGGCGCAGTCGGCGCCGGACTATCCATAAACCGAATCACCTCCGTTGACCCCCTCACCGCACTCTGGAGCGCACGATGAGCCTGCATCTGACCAACATCACCCTCACTTACCCCGACGGCGACGCCCGGCTGACCGCGCTGGACAGCGTCGACCTACACGTCGAGAAAGGCACGATGACTGCCGTCATCGGCCCGTCCGGCTCCGGCAAATCCAGCTTGCTCGCCGTGGCGGCCACCTTGATCACACCCGATACCGGACGCGTCGTCATCGACGGAACATCCACTGTCGCAATGACCCGCGGACAATTGACGACATTGCGGCGCACCAAGATCGGGACGGTCTTTCAACAGCCCAATCTGTTGCCGTCGTTGTCCGCCGTTGAGCAACTGCAGGTCATCGCCCACCTCGATGGGCACTCTCCCCGCGGCGCAGCAATGCACGCGCTCACGCTGCTCGACGCTGTTGGCCTCGGCGATCACGCGCACAAGAGGCCGCATCAACTCTCCGGTGGGCAACGACAGCGGGTCAATATCGCTCGAGCCTTGATGAGCAACCCCGCGGTGCTGCTGGTCGACGAACCCACCAGCGCTCTCGACCACGAGCGCGGAGCGGCGATTCTCGATCTCATCACCACTCTGACCCGCACCAACGGCACTGCGACGGTGGTGGTCACCCACGACCGCGCACATCTCTCCGACATGGACGATGTCGTGGAAATCGTCGACGGCCGGTTACTGGTCAACGCTCAGGCCAGGTGAGCCGGCTCGGCCAGTGGACACACTGTGCGTACGTCGCCGGTGTCACCGCATTCGTTATGGAAGCACCCACCGGCCGTGCGGCGAGACCACAACTGGGATGATTGAGATGGCTGATCCGTTCGAGGACGAGGTGCACATTTCCGCCGGCGCACTCGTGTCCAAACGGATCCACCCGAATGATGCGGTAGTCGGATGCGAAAGAGAAACGACGCGGTCGAACCAGTGAACGGATCGGGCGAACCCCCTGAATGTCTGTATGGGTGTCGATGACGCACCGATGGTTGGTGATGTCGGACTAATTCATCGACGTCTTCTCCCCCGAAGTTCGCGAGTCTGACGTAGGCAGAGGTGGCTGGAAAGACTGCACCTGTGGGCAACCGCACGTCTGTCTTCACGCGTCCACATCGAGATGGGGACTCGCCATGGGCAGCTGCTTGTCACTCGATGAGATCGGTCAGGGCACTACCCGTCTCTGACCCGATGAACTCGAGAAGATCCTCCAATAAGGTATCCGCACGAGCCTCGACGTCGGCGAGGGTGGAATCGATGTCTCCGAGAAGGTCGTGGGCGTTTCTGCGTGCGCGTGTTCCGCGTTCGTAGTAGCCGGGGTCGAGTACGACCGTCGATGCGGGCTCTGGTGCGATGCACGAGTCTGAGAGCTGTGTCCTCACCCGGGAGCGTGTGTGGTCAGGTGCGCGCCCGTCCAGGTGCAGTCGCACGATGTCGGCTATTGCACGCGCGGTGAGCGGGGTCATGGGCAGCGGGGTGTGGCCCCACCGGTCTATCGGAGTCAGCAGTGGCTGTTCACCGTCCGGATCAAGATACTGCTCGTATCCGGTGAGTGCAGTGCCGGCCACCGCGTCGATGGCGTCTGCGAGCATGCGGTTGCTCGGATAGCGGTCATGGTGGCCCAACACCTCGCACCAGCGTCGATACACCCGCTTTGGGGACGCGCCTGCTTCCCCGGGTTCCTGTGCGGTGCTGGTGCGGATGCCGTCGTCTGTCTCTATGCGAAGGGTATCGATCTCAAGGTCGGCGGTGATGTCGCATACCCGCAGGGCTGCAATCTGCGTGTAGGGCAGGCCGGTCGACGCCAGAGTAAGGATCAGTGCGTCTCGGCGCGCGAACAGTGCAGCTGGCCAACCGGATTCGGGCAGACTGGCGATGATGCCGCCGGTCAGGGCAGCGAGACCGTGCAGGCGTGTGGTGCGGGCTTCGTCGAGAGCAGCTCGTACGGTCTCTGCGCGTCCCGGTGGCGGTAGGGCGTGCCGGTGGTGGGCGGCGTCGATGACCGCGATACGGCGGCGTTGGGTTGCCGGCGCGGCAGGGTGAGCACGGAGGAACTGCGCGAGTGATTCTGGTGGGGCCGGTAGTGCCAAGTGATCGTGGGCGGTGCACCAGTCCTCGAACAGTGACCAGATGTGTCGATCCCGCTCCGGTAGAGCTACTTTGATGGTGTTCGACGCTCGTATCGAACGGCCGCGGACGTCGTGGTCAGCATCTGGGTCGATCCCCGTCGGCCCGCCGCTCGCTGGCCCATCCGCGTGACTGGCGGAGTGTCGATATTCAAAGTTGCAGTGTTCGGAAACGGTGACACTTCCTCCCCGGTTTGGCTGTTACAACAGTTTAGGCACCGCTCGCCCAGCCTTGGTGACGTCGAGCCGAGGTGGACGCCCCCGTAGCCCAAGCATCTTCAGATCTGCCCGCCGTCCGCCAGCGGGCGCGAAACCGTTCCGTACGAGCCCGTCCATTCGCACCGTCACGTCAATCGGAGGCTCGTTGCGGCGGTGGACGTGATCGAAGGCGGATGTTGAACCGGCTAGCCATACCGTATTGTGATACGGTATGGCTATGAGCGAAGCCGCAGTGCGCAACCGACGAGCAGGTGGCCCCAAGCGTCTCCTCGTGCTCGATCAGGTGATATCGACTATGGCGGTCCGCGGATACAGCGGCACCAGGTACGCAGATATCTCCGAGGCCTCCGGTATCGCAGTAAGCACCTTGCAGGGCTACTTCGGATCTCGCGAGGACATGTTGATCGAAGCTTTCCAACGCGCCACTTCCGTTGCCGTTGAAGCCATGCGCGAATTCACGGCGCAATTCGATGACCCATGGAAACAACTGGTGGCGATGGTGGACCGTGGCCTTGCAACGGATGTTCCGACCTGGCGGATGCTCATGGAATTCTGGACGGCAGCCGCCCACGACACCGAACTCCGGCAGCACGCCACAGCATTGGCGACCCAGTACCGAGAACCCTTCGCGGACGCTGTTCGTCGAGGAGTGGAGAGCGGTCAATTCGACCCGCGCTTCGATGTCGAGTCCATCGTCGAAGTCGCAGTGGCAAACATCGTCGGCGTGCTGTACCCAACGGTACTCGGCCACCTGCCTCTTCCTGCAACGAATTACCGCGACGTAGTCATCTCCCAGTTGGCGTACGTCCTCCAAGTCGATACCCACGAAACTTCCGGCAACCCGCCGGCGCTCGGCGATCAAGAAGGGTGACACCCATGTCCCACTCAGTCATCAACCCCAGTGAGCTCCACGACCCAATTCCCTACGGCTACAGTCACACTGCGGCAGTGCCGGCCGGTACTGGCCTAGTGTTCGTCTCCGGTCAGTACGGATCCGGAAAGGACGGCATGGTCGTCTCTGCCGACTTCGCCGGCCAAGTGAAACAAGCATTCGCCAACCTCGGCGTGGCCCTGGCTTCGCACGGGCTCGACCACAGCAACATCGTCCAACTCAGAACCTACGTCGTCGGCCCGGATTTCGAGAAGCTCGGAATCATCGGAAGTGTTGTCCATGACAGCTGCGGGGAGCTGCCACCGACACAGACCGTAATCGGTGTGTCGGGTTTGGCCATGCCCGACATCCTGTTCGAGGTCGAAGCAGTCGCTTCCTACCCAAGCGCCGAATCGTAGACGCAACCCCATTTGGGGGCCACCGGCGACGTAACCTGCCCACTCGTCGGTGTATCCGAAAACAGGGACAGGTAGTCGAGACCCGATGCCCGGATCGAACCTGGTCGAAATGCTCGATGGTAGGACCTTGAATGTGTTGTGTAAGTGCACATTCACTGTTTCAGCTTGGCGTTCATGATTCGTCTTGTTGCTCTTCGGAACGAGCGAGCAGGTAGTCGGCCCAGTCTCTGAAACTGACATCACTCGTGTCAGTTTCAGAAGTCAGCTGCACTTGTTCAGAAGTGGGTGTCATACAGCCACTGTTAAAGGTAGACCTGTAGTCCGTCTCGAGCAGTCGCGGTCTTCCTACACGAAATGCGAACGTTCCCCTTTCGCCCGCGGCGGTGAACCTTCCCATTCATCACCCTCGCATCGATGATTTATACCCCTAGGGGTACTTGCATACCCCCCTAGGTATATGCAACAGTAGGTACACCCCGCCAGGAAGGATTGCCATGTGCTACCCCGTCGCATGCCCGACATGCGGTAAGACCACCTGGGCCGGCTGCGGGCGCCACATCGACAGCGTCATGAAGAATGTCCCACGGCCGCAGCAGTGCACCTGCTCGTCGAGCGAGGCACCCGATCCAGCTAGGCGCACCGGCTTTTTTCACTCCCTGTTTCATCGCTGACACCTCACCTT
The DNA here is from genome assembly GCF_040702225.1 of Rhodococcus sp. NPDC080181. NCBI lineage: Bacteria > Bacillati > Actinomycetota > Actinomycetes > Mycobacteriales > Nocardiaceae > Rhodococcus > Rhodococcus sp. NPDC080181. The sequence goes on along the minus strand of NZ_JBFBKN010000022.1, from coordinate 45,030 downwards.
TAAGTCTTCGAGGAAGCTTTTGGGCCTTCGTGGCCTTGTCATATACCCCCACCCGTATTTAGGAGAATGCTATGTCCGTTCCCGCTACCGCGGCGGCCACCGGCCGCCACGACCGCCATCGGCCACCGGCACCCGGCGCACTAGGCCGCCTGGGAAGCACGATGGTCGCCCGCCGCCGGTGGGTGTTCGGCATCTGGCTGATCGCCCTCGTTGCACTGGGATCGGCTGCACCATCGGTGTTCTCATCCTTGGCCGGGGCCGGCTGGCAGGCCAACGGTTCCGAATCCGTCCAGGTCCGCGAGCTCGCCCAGCAGCATTTCGGCGGCAATTCCTCTGCAGCAGTGCAGGTGGTCGTTCACTCCGACACCGCCACGATCGAAGACGCAGCGATGCAGCAGACACTCACCGACGTCGCGGCCGTATTCGACGGTGACACTCGCTTCGGTGAGGTCATCGCCCCCCAGCCGGGCATGACGATCAGTCCCGACGGTCACACCGGCATCTTGATCGCCGGCGCAAACGCGAGTACCGACGACATGGTCAAGGCCGTCGACGAGGTGAAGGGCGAGCTGACCGAACTCTCCGGCGACGGCATCGAGGTCTACCCGACCGGATCCTCCGCACTGTGGTCGGACTTCAACAAGGCCAACCACGACGCCATGATTCAGGCCGAATTGTTCTCCTGGCCGGTCACTTTGGCGATCATGGTGCTCGCGTTCGGCTCCCTCGTCGCCGCGGGATTGCCGCTGCTACTCACCGTTGCCGGCCTGGTCGCATCCGCAGGCGGACTCGTTCTGCTCAACGGCGTCACGCCGATCTCGGTGTGGGCGATGAACTTCGCGATGATGTTCGCCCTCGCCCTCGGAATCGACTACGCCCTGTTCATCGTCGCCAGGTTCCGCGACGCACTGCGCAACGCCGATCCACGTGCCGCGGTCGCCGAAACCATGGACACCGCAGGCAAAGCCGTGGTCCTGTCCGGTCTGACGGTCTTGGTGAGCCTCTCGGCCGTCCTGCTCGTTCCCGCACCGGCGGTGCGCACCATGGCCGTCGGCATCATGCTCGCCGTGACCTTCGTGCTGATCGCCACCATGACCCTGCTCCCCGCAACCCTGGGTGCACTCGGTTCCAAGGTCAACGCCGCCTCCCTGCCCTACGCCAAGCGCCAGCAGCACCGCTCCCCGAAATTCGCAGCCTGGGGTGAACTGCTCCACAAGCACCCCTGGCCGTTCGCTCTGGTCTCCGTCGGCATCCTCATTGCGCTGGCCCTTCCGGTCCTCGGACTGAAAGTGGCGATGCCCTCGATCGCCGTCGTCCCCGAAGACGCACCGGTTCGCCAGGGTTACGAGCTCGTCCAGGCCCAGTTCGGTGCCGGCGCACCCGGCGCACTGCAGATCGTCGTCCCGTCCGCGGATGCCGCCGCGACCGCCACGGCAGCCAGTACCGTCGACGGGATCTCGATGGTCACTCCGCCCCAGCCTGCCGCGGACGGCTCAAACTACTCACTGCTACAAGCACTTCCCACCGTTGACCCCTCGGACGAGAGAATGGGCACCATCCTCGGTGACCTGCGCGCCGAACTCCCGGAGTCGGCGTTGGTCGGCGGTGCCCCGGCGGAGAACCTCGATCTGCAGCAAGCACTGAACGACTACCTACCGCTGGTGATCGGTATCATTCTGGCGCTCGGTTTCATCCTGCTGCTCGTCGCCCTCCAAGCACCGCTGATCGCGATCCTCGGCACCGCAGTCAGTCTGCTCTCGACCGCCGCAGCGTTCGGGGTCGCGAAGCTGATCTTCCAGGACGGGCACGGCGCATCACTGCTCGGATTCACCCCGCAAGGCTTCCTCGACGGCTGGGGTCCGGTGTTCTTCTTCGCGATGATCTTCGCCATCGCCATGGACTACACAGTGTTCCTGCTCGCCACCGCGAAAGAGCACTACGAGAAGACCGGGGACCCGAAAGCCGCTCAGGTCGACGGCCTCGCCCACTCCGGCCGGGTCATCTTCGCCGCCGCCGCGGTCATGGTCGCAGTGTTCTTCACCTTCGCACTCTCCGATCCGCTCCCACCGAAGGAGATGGGCATCATCCTCGGCGTCGCGGTACTGCTCGACGCCTTCTTGATCAGGCTGATCCTGCTGCCGGTCCTGCTGCGTTTGAGCGGACACGCCGCATGGTGGTCACCGGCCTGGCTGCGCAAGGTGTTGCCCTCGATCAGCTTCTCGCACTGACCACCCTTACAACCCGAACGGAGCAATCATGATCGATCCGAACACCACTCGCTCGTCCGCGTTCGCGGGCTGGCCGATCGAACGTATCGTCCCCGCCCTCGCCGCCGGCGTCACCGCCACCGGCCTGGCCCTCGGCGAACTCCACGCACCGCAGTGGCGACTGCTCAGCGCGTTCGCTGCCGCGAACCTCGCCCTTTACGCAGCGGTCGGCTGGTGCCCGGCCAGCGCGCTTCTCACCAGGGTGGGCGTGCCGAGTATTCGCCAGCCCCGAATCGGGTAGGCCCAGATCACCGCAGTTCGACGACCGAAAGGAACTTCCCTTATGAACATCGCACTCTCGACCACTCTGACCGACACCGACTTCGACACCGCAGTCGACGCCGTCAAAGCCTCCCTCGCAGATCAGGGCTTCGGTGTTCTCACCGAAATCGACATGCAGGCCACGTTGAAGGCCAAGCTCGGCGAGGACATGGAGCAGTATCTGATCCTCGGTGCCTGCAATCCGTCCCTCGCGCACCGCGCCGTCGGGGTCATGCGCCAGATCGGCTTGCTGTTGCCGTGCAATGTCGTCGTCCGCGCCGACACCTCCGCATCCGGATCGGTCATTGTCGAAGCGATGAACCCCGACATCATGGTCCAAGCGACCGGCGAGCCAGCACTGTCCGACGTCGCGGCCGAGGCCACCACCAAGCTCCAGGCCGCCATCGACGCACTCGGTGGCCAGGACGCAGCCCACAGCTGATGACCCTGACGCTGGCACTGGTCCTCGGCGTCGCCGTCGGCATCCTGCTCGGTCTCCTCGGAGGCGGCGGGTCGATCCTCGCCGTCCCGGTTCTCGTCTACGCCCTGGGAATGGACCTGTCGGAGGCGATACCGACATCGTTGCTGGTGATCGGTGTCGCCTCGGCGACCGGGGCCATCCCCAAGGTGCGGGCGAAGCTCGTCGAATGGCGACTGGCGGCGATCTTCGCGGCCACCGGTATCGTCGGCACGCTGGTCGGCAGCGTCCTGGGCAGGCATCTGCCCGAGGCCGCAGTGATGATCGGCTTCGCGATCGTCATGATCATCGCCGGGGCGCGGATGCTGCGCAGCACCGACGATGTCGGAACCGCTTGCAAGACAGGAAGTTCCGGGATCGATTGGCGGCGATGCGCACCACGGTCCATACCGACCGGGTTCGGGGTCGGTGTCCTCACCGGACTGTTCGGCGTCGGCGGAGGATTTCTGATCATCCCCGCTCTGGTGCTGTTGCTGGGAATCGAGATGAGTGTCGCTGTCGGAACGTCGCTGGTGGTCATCGTCGCCAACTCCGCCGCCGGACTGATCGCTCAGGCCGACGGGCTCGGCGGGAACTGGCCACTGACAGCCGCGTTCGCCGGTGCGGCGATCGCAGGCTCGCTGGTCGCCGGAAAACTGAGCACACGCATCGACACCGACAAGCTGCGCACGTGGTTCGCCTACCTGGTGTTCGCCGTCGCGGGCTATGTACTTGTCGACACCCTCGTTCTTTCATGACCGACTGCACACACCGAACCGATGCCCCCGGGGGTAATCTGGAAGGACTACCACCATCACACACCCTCAGGAGACCGCAATGATCGGCGACGAAGACAGCATCGCATTGGTACTCAACCGTCTGCGCCGCGCACACGGCCAACTCGCCGGTGTGATCGGCATGATCGAGAACGGACGCGACTGCAAAGACGTCGTCACTCAACTCGCCGCCGTCTCCCGCGCCCTCGACAAAGCCGGATTCAAGATCGTGGCCACCGGCCTTCGTGAATGCATGACCGGCGACACCGCAGACAACAAAGAGCCCATGACCGAAGCAGAACTGGAAAAGCTCTTCCTCGCACTGGCCTGAACGAGGACGTTTCACGTCAGAAACGAGGCCGACCCGATTACACCGTAGGAGTACCCCGTGAGCACCACCGATCCAGACATCGCCATCATCGAAACGTCGAGCCTCGGCGACCGCAGCTACCTGATCAGCCACGACGGCATCGCCGTCGTGATCGATCCCCAACGTGACATCGACCGCGTCCTGGCACTGGCTACGGAGAAGAACGCCGCGATCACCCACGTACTCGAAACCCACATCCACAACGACTACGTCACCGGCGGACTCGAACTCGCACGCGCCACCGGAGCCGAATACGTTGTGCCCGAGGGTGACCCGGTCGAATTCGAGCGACGGGCAGTGGGGGACGGCGATGTCGTCGACGCGGGATCGGCGACGTTTCAGGTCATGCACACCCCGGGCCATACACATCATCACGTCAGCTACGTACTGCAACTCGGAGACGAACCGATCGCGATCTTCACCGGCGGCTCGATGCTCTACGGATCCACCGGCCGCACCGACCTACTCGGCTCCGAACACACCGACGAGCTCACCCATGCCCAGTTCCACTCGGTCCGTCGAATCGCCGCCGAACTCCCCGCCGACGTCGAGGTCTACCCCACCCACGGATTCGGTAGCTTCTGCTCCGCGACCCCCACCAGCGGCGACTCGTCGACCATCGGTGAACAGCAACAGTCCAATCCCGCGCTGACCCAGGACGAACAAACCTACGTCGACGAGTTGATCGCAGGACTGTCGGCCTACCCCGCGTACTACGCCCACATGGGCGTCATCAACACCGAAGGCCCCGCACCGATCGACCTGTCCACCCCAGAACCCGTCGACCCCGACGAACTACGCCGCCGCATCGACGACGGACAATGGGTCGTCGACCTCCGCGCACGCACCGCCTTCGCTGCCGGACATCTCGACGGTTCCCTCGGCTTCGAGCTGTCGACGACATTCGTCACCTACCTCGGCTGGCTCTACCAGTGGGGTGCGCCGCTGACCTTGATCGGCGACACATCCGATCAAATCGACGAGGCCACAAGGGAGTTGGCACGTATCGGCATCGACCACCCCTCCGGCTCCGCTGTCGGAGAGATTCATTCGCTCGCCAGCGACGGGCGCGTACGGTCCTACGAAGTGTCCGACTTCGCCGGACTCGCCGCAGAGGACTCGGACATTGCAGTGCTCGACACCCGTCAACAGTCCGAATACGCGGACGGCCACATCCCCGGTGCGATCAACATTCCCCTCCACGAACTGCCACACCGACTCGCAGAAGTTCCCGACGGCAAAGTGTGGGTGCACTGCGCCTCCGGCTATCGCGCCTCGATCGCGGCCTCACTACTCGACCGGGAACATCGCAGCGTGGTGCTCATCGACGACGACTACAACCGCGCAACAGATCTCGGACTCGACACCTCGAAGACATGACGAAATGCTTCGACGACCGAACGCGACGAGACAGGCGTACCCCCAGGGGGTATATGTTGGTATCATCGGCCGCATGCACTCAGTGAATCGGCACGGTCGACGGGGCACAGCTCCGACGGCAGCTTTACTGATTGCACTGACGGTGTTCGGTGTCCTGTTGATGCATTCGGTGACACCGATGTCGATGCCCGTGACCGGCTCGATGTCCACATCGATGAGCGGCGGCCATGCCTCGTTCGCAGCACCGTCCCACACGGACGCCACGGTTCCGGTGATGACCGGGGAACATGACTGCCCGTCGGGGCACCAGATGATGCATCCCTGCGTCGGCACGACGGTGTCGTGGCCCGCGCTGACGGTCCCGGCGATGAGCGCAGCCCTCGACCTGGCGCCGACATCGGTGAACCGGATCATTGGACGGGCCGACTCCACGCTTGAGCGTGCGCCGCCGTGGACGTTATGGGAGTTGGACAGATCGGTGACCTTGCGAGTGTGACAGGGAGCCCGGCAGACGCGTGTCTGTCGGCGGATCGAACGACATCCAATTCTCTGCACTACCCACTCTTGCAAGGAGTTTCCTCATGCGTACCAAAGTCATTGCCTCGATCGCTGCTGCCGCCGCGAGCGCGTTCCTCGTCGTCGGCTGTAGCGACAACGCGGCCGATTCGTCGATGGACGGCCATGCGATGGGATCGATGTCCTCGGCACCGATGTCCTCGGCCCAAGCAAGCGCGTCCGCAGAGTTCAACGATGCCGACGTGATGTTCGCGCAGATGATGTACCCGCATCACGCCCAAGCAGTCGAGATGGCCGACATGGCGAACGGCCGCACCGACAACCCGGAGGTGCTGTCGCTGGCATCGGCGATCGCCGCCGCGCAACAGCCCGAGATGGACCAGATGACCACCTGGCTCACCGAGTGGGGCCAGCCCATGCCCGACATGGACAGGGGTGACATGGGTGACATGGGTGACATGGGCGGGATGGACCACAGCTCCGGCAGCGGCATGATGACCGCTCAGGACATGGACGCGTTGATGGCAGCGTCGGGACCGGAATTCGACCGCCAGTGGTTGACGATGATGATCGCCCACCACACCGGCGCCATCGAGATGGCCAACACCGAAATCGCAGACGGTTCCAATCCTGACGCCCTGGAGATGGCCCGCACCATCGTCGCCACCCAGCAGCAGGAAATCGACACCATGCAGCGGCTGCTCGGCTGACCCGGCCCGCTATAGACAACGATGGCCGCATCCTCTCCGGCGGAGAAGGTGCGGCCATCAACGTTCCACAATTGTCAGGGCTGCGTTCCCGGTACGAGATCAGCTCTCACAGTGACGGTGTGCGCTGCGACGGAGGGTTGGAACTCCCCTCGTTCACCGCTCCGGTGATGGTGTCGGGTGTGAGGTCGAGTCGACGCAGTAATTGTGCGTTCGCAGCGACGATGATCGTCGACAGCGACATCAGGATCGCGCCGATCGACATCGGCAGCACGAACCCGACCGGCGCGAGCACTCCTGCCGCGAGCGGAACCGAGATGAGGTTGTATCCCGCTGCCCACCAGAGGTTTTGCTTCATCTTTCGGTACGAGGCGCGCGAGAGTTCGATCACCGACAACACCGACCTCGGGTCGTCGCTGGCGAGGATCACTCCGGCCGATGCGATTGCGACGTCGGTGCCGGCCCCGATCGCGATACCGACATCGGCCTGCGCCAGAGCCGGGGCGTCGTTGACTCCGTCGCCGACCATCGCCACCGTACGGCCTTCGCTCTGGAGTTCAGCGACGTTGTGCGACTTGTCTTCCGGTTTCACCCCGGCGAAGTAGCGGTCCACACCGAGCTCGGTGGCGACGGACTTCGCGACGGCGTCGGCATCACCGGTGATCATCACGACCGCGATTCCTCGCGCGTGCAGCGCGTCTACCGCAGTGCGTGACTCGGACCGGATCTCATCGGCGAGCGCGAGGGCACCGATCACGGCCCCGTCGGCGAGGACGTGCAGGATGATCGCCCCGTCCCCGCGCCACCGGTCGGCGACAGCGAGTTCGGATCCGTGTTCCTGCTCGAGCAGTGCCGGCCCGCCGACCTGGATCCGGACGCCGTCGACGTCGGCTGCGACCCCGACGGCGGGGGACGACTGAAAGCCGGCTGCAGCCGGGACCGTCAGGTTCCGCGCGCGTGCGGCCTCGACGATGGCACGGGCGAGTGGATGTTCGGAATCTGCTTCTGCGGCAGCGGCCAGCGCGAGAACGTTGTCGGCGGTGCGCCCGCCGGTCACCTCGACTGCGGTGACGGTGGGTTCACCCTTGGTGAGGGTCCCGGTCTTGTCGAACAGCACGGTGTCCACCGTGCGCATGGTTTCGAGTGCGAGCCGGTCCTTGACCAGAACACCGCCGCGGGCGGCGCGTTCGGTGGCGATGGAGACCACCAGCGGAATCGCCAGTCCGAGTGCGTGCGGGCAGGCGATGACCAGCACGGTGATGGTGCGGATGACGGCGTCGTCGGGCATCCCGGCCAGAGTCCACACCGCAGCGGTGATGATCGCGGCACCGAGAGCGAACCAGAACAGCCAGCCAGCGGCGGTGTCCGCGATGCGCTGAGCGCGCGAGGTCGAGTTCTGGGCGTCGGCGACCAGGCGGCCGATGCCGGCGAGGGCGGTGTCCTCCCCTACTGCGGTGACCTTGATGCGGAGACCGGAGTCGGTGGCGACAGTGCCGGCGACGACTTGGTCGCCGCCGCTGCGGCGGACGGTGCGTGATTCGCCGGTGATCATCGATTCGTCCATGCTCGCCGATCCGGAGACGATGGTGCCGTCCGCCGGTACGCGGCCGCCGGGGCGCACGACGACGACATCACCGAGCTGCAGCTCGGACGGGGGCACCGGCACCACATCGTCGCCGTCGACGCGTTCGGCGGTGTCCGGAAGCAGCGCCGCCAACGAGTCCAGAGCGGAGGTGGTCTGCGCGAGGGATCGCATTTCGATCCAGTGCCCGAGCAGCATGATCACGATCAGCAGGGCCAGTTCCCACCAGAAGTCGAGCTGATGATCGAGCAGGCCGAGGCTTGCTCCCATCGACGCGACGAATGCGACGGTGATCGCGAGGGCGATGAGCAGCATCATTCCCGGTGCACGTGAACGGATTTCGCTGACTGCTCCGGAGAGGAACGGGGAACCGCCCCAGGCATACATCACCGTTCCGAGCACCGGGGAGACCCAGGCGATCCACGATGAGTCGGGCAGTGAGTATCCGAGGAGCATCGCGAACATGTTCGAGGCAACGATCACCGGAAGGGCGAGGACCAGCATGACCCAGAACAGGCGACGAAACATACCGACGTGATCACCGTGACCGGTGTGCCCGCCGTGCTCTGCGTTGTGCCCGCCGGTGTCGTGGTCCGACTGCGGAGTCGCCTTCTCTGCCCCGTCCGTGTGCATTTCGGGTCCTTCTTCATGCCCGCTGTGCTGCAGTCTGTTCGGCGGATCCGTCCGCGCGGAGTCGACGTCGGAGTGTGTGTGATCGTTCATCGTGCTGTCCTCTCATCCATCGAGTTCGATATCCATTCATCCCATGAACTCGTGGGTTCTGGTTCGGCTGTGTATTCGGCGTCGAGGGCGACAATGATCTGCGCCTGGACGAGCGCGGCTGCACTGGTGACCGTGAATGTCCCTGCCGCCGCCGATAACGCGACAGTGTCCATTCCGATCACGGCGTTGACGTCGTTGCGGACCGACGGCTCACAGTGGCCGTACATCGATACCGGCGTAACTGACAGTGCGTGATGATCATGCGTAGCTTTCGACATCTCGGACAACATATACCCCATAGGGGTATATGTCGATCAAGTCGAACCATACCCCTTCCTGATCTCATTGGGAAGAACCGTCAGGGTGTTGTCAACGCGTGAGCGCCAGTCGGCTGGCCACCAGGTGCACCCGCGGTCGCTGTCATGCTCACGGACGGGCATGGATGTCAATACCGATTCGGTCAAGGGGCGCATGCATCCGCGGCACAGCTGAGCCTTACAGCGACGGGCGTACCTGCACACGCGCGTGGATCATCGGCGTTCGCTGCGATTTCCGTTACGAGTCTTCTCACCGACTGGAGGCAGGGCAGGGCGAATTACGCCGTGTCACGGCGCGCATGGCGAGCCCGCGTGTCGACTCTCGAAGATCGCGGAACTGCTCGTTCGGTCGATCGCTGACGCCGCAGATCGGACGGTGGAGCGATACTGTCTCGTTCACCATGGGGCTGCGGCGACGCCGATGTAGCGTTGAGTAAGTCGTAGATGGGTGTATCACTCACGTTCGGTTCCACTTTCGATCTGATCGTTTCGGTGCGCCTTCGAACGCGCCGACAGTTGCCGCTCACCGGCCCCGGGCGAGCCCTGCCCTACCGGCCAGCCGGCGCGCACCGACATATCCAGTCCGCAAACTCGGTCACATGCGGTGAAAATGCCTGCCCGTCACACCGCAGTTGCTCTTTACCGAGTGTCGGCACGCTTGCGCAGCGCAGCGGTCGCCAATTCTGCGACCGCTGCGCGATAGAAATCTCGATCTATCTCCCCGGCCGCGAATCTACGATCGAGGATTTCCTGCGCGTCCTCCCCCGATTGCGGGCGAGCGGACATCAGCCGAACCGCACCCCAGATCAACAGAGCGATCACGACCAGCCAGAACGCGGCCATTCCTGCCATCATCGTCCATCCGCCACTCATGGTGCCCATATTCATCATTGCTGCTCCTCACTCTCGCACCAGCCACCTGCTGACCTGCGGAGTGTGGTCATCCCGCAGCTCCTACTATAACGCTTAGTAGTTCAGCTACTATCGAGCATAGTAGTTGACTGCTGTCGAGACGCCGTCGCCCGGACAGGCGATGATGGAGGCAACCTGTGGGAAAGAAATCCAGCAAGTCGCGATCGAAAGCGCACAAACGACGAACCACGGCGACACGATCCGGGGGCGGCCCACCGGCTCCCCACCCCGGTGCCATACGTACTGAGCCCCAGCCAAGGCATCCCCTCTCAGCGGTGGCCCCACATTCTGCGGTCAGCGTCGCCGCCGCCGATTATCTTCGAAGCAGGGGCCACTCGCCCGGCAGCGGTGCACTCCATCCCACTGTCGCCCGGGCTTTCGCGCCGGCCTCCACTACCCCACCGCGAGCGTCGGCCCAGGCCGCAGATCCGACGATCGATACTGCAGCGCCGCCGGAGCGCCCACGTGCCCGCACGCCTGAAGCTGTTGCGCCCGCACCGCAGAGTTACGCACCCAAGCGCTCACCAGCCACCAGTTGTACCGATGAGATTTCCCAGGTCGAGCCGCTGGGGCTTGCGGTGACGTACTGGGGTGTCGGCGGGGCCGATGCCGAGCCCAGCCACGACGTGGCGATTCGCTTCACTGGATCGCGGGTGGAAGTCGAGGGCCATGCATCGACCGAGAAGGTCGGTTTCGATCGGACTCTGGTCGTGAAATCACGTCCTGCCGCTGGAGGCCGGTTCGCCGCGACCACCCGTATTCAGGGCATTGCCAGCGGGGAGTGGGAGGTGAGTGCGCGACGCATCGACGGGGGCGCAGACAGTAGCGAACGGCAGCAGAACTCTGTGCTCACCGCGCGCACTGCGCTACTGACATACGGTCCCGCTGTGCGGGTGTGGAGTTGGCCGGCGTTGGTAGCCGCGGGAGCGGTGGTTGCATTGATTGTTCAGGGATTCCTGCTCTCACGCATGGATGCCAATGTTGCTGCTGCTGTTGCAATTTCAGCTCTGAGTTGCATTCTGGGATATATCGGTGCCAAGGTTTGGTACTTGATCTTGCACCGTCGACCGATATCTACTTTCATCCGCGCAGGAGCGTGCATACAAGGCTTCCTCCTCGTTTCGCTCGGCACCTTGGTCATCGGCGGAGCACTCGGGGGTATGGACGTCGGCGCAGTCCTGGATGCAACCACCCCGGGATTGTTTCTCGGCATGGCGATCGGTCGTCCGGGATGCTTCTTGGCGGGCTGCTGTTCGGGGCGTCCGACTCGATCTCGGTGGGGCCTGTTTTCGTCCGATCGCACCCTGGCGACGAGGAGGATTCCGGTTCAGCTCTACGAGGCCGCTGCAGCCCTGTTGATCGCGGGAGTTGCGCTCGCCGCGGTACTTCAGGTCGACCTTCCCGTCGGAGGGCTGGTCTTCCTGGGGAGTATTGCCGCATACACATTGGTCCGGCAAGGCCTGTTTCTGTTTCGAGTGGACGCGCACACTCGTCGAGGCCGACTCACTGTCTCGCTCATCTGCTGCGCGGTCCTCATCGGCGTCCTCGCAGCGTCGCAGGTGCTCTCGTGATCACCGAACGTATTTTTATGCGTGTGCCTTTCGGTGATCACCTCGATGCGATGGCACCGCATTCGGTGTCCCGATCGACGCTCCGTAGTCCGGCATCGATACTGACTGTCCTCGTCCTTGCACTCGCTGGATGTACCGGCGGCGAGGCCACTGAGCCCAGTGCGTCGATGCCCGTCGCTACGCGGGCAGAACTGCTCGATCCCGCTGACTTCGCCGCCGCGATTGCCGATCCCGGCCGAGTCACGATCAACGTCCATACCCCCAACGAGGGCCAGCTCCCTGGAACCGATTCGAGTCTTCCCTTCGACCAGATCCGACAACAGGCCGCGACGTTGCCGCCCGACCGGACCACACCGCTGGCGATCTACTGCCGTACCGGGACAATGAGCGCCACCGCGGCGAAAGACCTGGCCGCTCTCGGCTATACCGATGTCGTCGAACTACAAGGCGGCATGCTCGCGTGGCGACACACCGGACGAACCATCGAAGAATGATCAATCACCTTCCGCAGTGCCGACCCCGGAGGTTGATCACCAGAACGTGTCCGATGAAATCGGATGCCGAGATCGTCTTGTTCGGGGTTCACCAGGTCGGGACCGGACAATTCGCCGATGGTTCCCGCTGCTGCCGGGAAGTAGTCGATATCGGTTTGCCACCGGGCGCAACGGAGTCGAACGGGCCCCCTCCCCGTACCGCCGAATCAGAACCTCTCGCGCATGCTGTCCCGCTCAGTGCTACCAGCGCAGGCGTGCCCTCGCCCCAGGTTGCCTTCTCCTCGGCGGTGGTTCGGCTCCGTCGGCCGACTCGCTCACGATCGACAACGTATGGACGTGCTGGCAGCGCGCGATGTCAGGCGAAGAACGAGACGGCCGGTCGTCGGAGGACGCGGGCGCTCTACACCGAGGCGTACAAGCGTGAGCGCCGCCGTCAAGGTCGGGTTGGGTGGTCCTGATGGCGGGTGTCGTGATCGGTGCGACCCACGTCGTAATTCATCTCGGGCAGCTTCGGTTTCTTCCGAGCGCCGGATGGCAGGATCTCGCGGTCGGCTATCCGATGGCGATGGTCCTCGCGCTCGTCGGTCTCATGATGATCGCTTCCCGCACCCGAAAGCCGAGGGGCGAGTATTGCGGACTCGCTCCCGTGATCTGTAGTGCCGCGCGGGGCATTTCATCCCACCGCGCAGGATGCCAACGTCATGGCCCCCAGCAGGGCCACTACTGGTAACGCAGGCAGGGCAACGGCGGTGCACGCTACGAACGCCCGCGCCCACCGGAGGGGAGCATGCGGGATCACTCGGTCCACGGCGAGACGATCGAGCCGCACAACGGTGGCATCGGAAACCATACCGAGGGCGGGCAGAGGAACAGGGTGCGGGCGCAGCGAAGTCAGAGCGCGCCGCACGGGGTCTCGTCCGTGCGAGCGGGCTGCGCGGGCGTCCGCGTCGAGTTCGACCAGAGCGCGCACGAGCGAAGGTGACGCTCGCATGATCGGTAGCCACGGAAACGCATAGGCCACCGACTCGGCAATGCCTACGAGCAGATGATGCCGGCCATCGATGTGTGCACGTTCGTGTGCGAGGACCGCCTCGACTTCAGCAGGCGTCAACTGCGTACGCAGCCCCTCGCTGGCCACGACCATCGCCGGTCGTCCCGCGACGCTGTACGCGAGAGGACTGTCCAACGGAAGCCACAAGGTCGACGCGGGTTGATTCGAACCGGAAAACCCGACGCCTCCAGCGATGATGCGCAGCAGATCGATGTGCCGCTCGTACACTCGCCGTCGCTCACACACTGCGCGCCTCAGGTGGACGATCCAGCGGACTGCGCCGCAGCCCAACATCGCAATCCCGACAACCCCGACGATGGCCTCGACGCGGGCAGGTATGTCGCCCTGAAGGGCGAGCCAGCATTGGTGTGCGATGTCGACCAGGGTCGTCACGCCCCCATGACTGGGGATCGCACTGAGCACGACCGGTACCGCAATGCTGACCAAGGTGCCCACAACGAGCGCCGACCACGTCAAGAGCGTGACGTGCGCATCGATACCTCTGTCGATCATCGACCTCATCAGCAATGGCGCGGCAGCCGCAACCAACAGCCCACCGAGGGCCCACAGGAGTACGGCAGTCACCTCTGACGCTCTTTCAGACCGCGGGTGAGCACCTTCGATTCGTCATCGGAAGCGCCGCGGGCGAAGTGCAGCAGCACGCTCGTCGGGTCGCCGGTCGATTCGAGAAGTATTCGCAAGGCGTCGGAGGCGGCTTCTTCCCTGCTTCGGGTGGCTTCGTACCAATATGCCCGTCCGTTGCGTTGTCGGTGTACCCAGCCTTTACGGTGCAAATTGTCGAGCACCGTCTGAATCGTGGTGTACGCCGGTTCTCGACCGTCCTCGAGTTGATCGATGACATCACGAACCCGGACTGCGGCGCTGGTATTCCACACCACGTCCATCACCAGAGCTTCGAGCTCTCCCAAACCCTGCATGAGTGCCTCCTAGGCGCGTGTTCACTCTATCCCGTCGAACGAGCCAGCTACGTGATCCTTCGGTAGCGAGCACCCTGGTCCGAGAGGTTTGCATGCCTCGAATACGAATGCGGCCGTAGGCTCACGCCAGGTAGGACACCGATGTCATCATTCCCGCTTCCCCGTGATAGAGGTTGTGGCAGTGCAGAAGCCACTGGCCGGGATTGTCGGTGTCGAAGTCGACTTCGACAGTTTGGTTCGGCAAGACCAGCGAGGTGTCCTTCCGGGGGCCTGATCCGGCACCGTTGACAACCTCGAAGGTGTGTCCGTGCAGATGCATGGGATGAAACATCGTGGTGGCGTTGACGAAGCGAAGTCGTACTCTTTCGCCTTCGCGAACGTCGAGGGGGGTGTGCTGCTCGTACGTCTCACCGTTGAGCGTCCAGGTGTACCCGCCCATCTCCATCCCGAGAGCGATGTCGTACGTGCGATCCGGCTCGCGTGCGGACAAGCGGACCGTATCGAGCGACCTCAGTCGATCAGCCATCACCGGGGCTGCAGAGAGTTCGGCAGGCCGGACTGAGGACTGCGGCGCGGCGCCTGGCCCGGTACGCAACACAGCGAACCCGCTCCCGTCCTTACCTTCCGCGGCGGCGACAATCGGAAACGCCCCGTCCTGCAAGGTGATGATTGCGTCGTAACGCTCTCCCATCCCTATCAACAAGCATTGCGCCTGCTCGGGCTGAACCGGAAATCCGTCGCTGTGAGTAACAGTGAGAGGATGCCCCCCCACTGCGAAACGGAAGGCCGTGTCGGCAGCTGCGTTGATGATGCGCAGGCGCAGCCGCTGGCCCGGCCGTCCGCCGAGCACGATGGGGTCGGCGGCGATCTTGCCGTTGATCAGGTAGTACGGGTAGCTCACGTCGCCGGTGTCGCCACCGAGAGGCGACTGGGCGGTGGGCGCGCTCATCGACATGCCGCCCATCGACATGCCCTCGCTGCGCAGCCGTTCGAGTTCTCGATCGGGGTCGCCGGCTACCCCGTCGAGCCAGTCGTCCAGGACCAGGACGGCTTCGAGGTCGTAGTCCGAGCCGTCGGCGGGGTCCTCGACGATCAGCGGTGCATACAGTCCTCTGTCGAGTTGGGTACCGACGTGAGGGTGAAAGAAGTACGTGCCCGCGTCGGGCACGGTGAAGTCGTAGCCGAACGAGTCACCGGAAGCCACAGCCGGCTGAGTCAGGCCCGGCACTCCGTCCATGTCGTTGCGCAAGGCGATTCCGTGCCAATGGATCGTCGTCTCCTGCTCGAGGCGGTTGTCGAGCTGTGCGCGCAACACATCACCTCGGCTCAGGCGAATCTCGGCACCGGGGAGTCTGTCGCCGAAAGTCCAGGTCTGTACCTGCACTCCGCCGAGGTCGATCGTGCTCGACTGAGCTCTCAAGGAAATATCGACTTGTCTGCCGACGGCCGAGCGCCGCGCGTCCTCGGCCTGTCCCACCACATCGGAGTCCGGTCCGACAACTGTCGCTGCGGACGAGCCATTGCCGCATGCCGCCAACACGACGGCACTCGTTCCGGCCGCGCTCAGCGCGAGAAAGTTGCGGCGCGTGAGCGAGAACGCACCTGCCCGCTGCCTGGTCATACACATCTCCCAATTCTGTAGAAGTCCGTCCGCCGGCGGGCGTTCGATCCTCGCCGCGTTGCTGGTGCTGGTGCTCGTGCTCGTGCTCGTGCTGAGATCAGCGCACAAGCGCTGTTACCGCCTCCCGCACCTGACTCGGGTCGTAGAACACCGGCGTCGAGGTGATGCGCTCGATCGTTCCATCGCTCTGGACCAAGAAACTCAGGGGCAGGACAGGGGGCGCGTCAAGTGTCTGCAACGCCGCGTCGGCCTGATCGAACGAGGGATAGTGCACTCCCAGCTCGGTGAGCAGGCTCAATGCCGCATCGGCATCGTCTTGGACGTTGAGACCGACGACCCGAACCGCATCCGGTTCTGCGGCGTACTGGGCCAGAACCGGAATCTCCTGTCTACACGGACCGCACCACGACGCCCAGACATTGAGCAATGTGGGTTGCCCAGCCAGGGAGGTCCCCAGATCGGATAAGTCCGACGTTCCCAAGCATCGTGCGGACGTACCGACGAGCTCGCCAGTTACGGGGGACGGAACCGGCGACGAGGTCGGGCACGGCTCGAGGGCAGCACGGGTAGCGATCACTGCCGACGGGAGATCCTCGTCCTCGACGTGAGGTGCCGATCCTGCGGACCCCACCGACTGGGTCGAGGGATCTCGAGACCACAATGCCAGCGCTCCAACAACTGTCACGATGACGATGATCGCAAGTAGGGACCAGCGTGTCGTCACCCGCTGCACCCTGCACCTCTGTCTCGTTCACCTCGACGATGTCTTCCGGTCTGTCAGCGTCATACTACACGATCTACTATCTTCGATAGTAGCAACGTGGATCCTGCACGCCGTCAACGCTTTCGCGGCCCCTTCACCCTCGGGCCTCACAGTGCCAGCACACAGCTCTCCGGCCGTTCGCCGAAGACGACCGTCCCCATCGAGGCGCACGATGAAGGCCGTCCAGCGACGCCGAGTCCTTCTGGCGCAGAAGATATTACGTACATGAACTTCGGCTCCCGAGAAACAACCCGACGATCGAAATGGGTCGCAGGGTGCGAATGTTACCGATGTAATTCACTGTGACTGATGGTGCTTGTGCGGAAAGGGTGTAATAGTGATGCGGCGTGTCGCCTTGACTCGAAGGCGACCTGAATTACTGCCAGGTATGCAGTTGCCGTCCAGGAGGACCACCGACATGAGACCTCTGCCCTCGTCCTCGTACATGGCGCACCGAACTCGGTGGGGTACTCGCATCCTCGTCGGTACCGCGTTCGTGGGAGGCATCCTCGCGCTGGCACCCACGGCGTCTGCAGCCCCGGACGCCGATCCGGCTGCGCCGCCGCCTGCCTTCCCCGCGCAGGCCCAATCGGACCCGCACGTCCAACAGGAGGTCCTCGATCTCGTCGTCGGCGCACTACGCGAGATTCGCGCCAACGGCGCTCTCGACGACCTGGCCGGCCCACAGAGCCGCATCGTCTCCTGCCTCGTGGGCACGATCGGAGCCACCGATACAGCTGACGGACCAACGGGAGCCCTTTCGCGACTGATCCCCTGTCTCGCGCCGATCGACGACATCGACCCCACAGTTCTCCCCCGACTGGTGTCGTCGATGGACGTCGCCACACTTGCATCCACACTCGCGGCCGCCGAGACTCCCCACGATCCGGCCACCCCGCACACCTCGTCGCGCGGACATGCGGCGGTCCCACCCGGCAGGTCGAACGCCGAGCCCTCGACCGAACAACCGACCGCCCAAGGCACCCAGGACACTCAGGACACTCAGGACACTCAGGACCCCGAGTCGGCCGCCGACCCGTCGACGCCCGAACTGCCCGCGCTCGAACCCGACGCCACTGTGCCTGAAACGTCGGCACCCGGCACGTCATCTGAAACAACGACACCCGAAACCACGACACCCGAGGCGGGCGATCATCCGTCGGCCGCCCCGCAATCCCCTACCGGCACAACAGGGTCGAGCAACGGAAAGTATCGTGCGCCGACAACAGGAACGTTGACCTCGACCTTCGGCGACGGCCGCGCCCATCAAGGAATCGACATCGCCAACTCCACCGGTACACCGATCGTCGCCGTTGCGGACGGCGACGTGATCAGCGCAGGACCGGCCCAGGGCTTCGGACTCTGGGTGCGCATACGCCACGATGACGGCACCGTAACGACCTACGGGCACAACAACGACAACCTCGTGACCGTAGGTCAACGCGTCACTGCTGGTGAAGAAATTGCGACGGTAGGAAACCGGGGTATCTCCACCGGTCCACATCTGCACTTCGAGGTCGACACACCCGCCGGCAACAAGGTCGACCCCAGACTTTGGCTCGCGGAACGCGGAGCCACCATCACCGGTTCGGACCGTGACTCGTAGTCGAGCCTCGACCGCACGGCCCGCCGATGGGAACGAATTCCGCACTGTTGCACTGACTTCGGATGCGTCTCTGCGGTCTCGTTTTCACCATCAGACCTGAACCCTCGGTGCCTCGACATGTTCAGCGGGCGCGCAGTACGATCGCCCGCATTCCGGTAAGTTCGCCGTACCTACTGCGAGCCCGAGAGGTGAAACGGGGGCCTACGACCGAACAGCCGCGTCGGACAGCGCGACACCCCGAGAGGCGAGCCACTCCTGAGGATCGACCTTGCTCCCCGCCGCGTCGACGACCTCGAAATGCAGGTGAGGCCCGGTCGATTGGCCACGATTGCCGACAGTGGCGATCTGCTCACCGGCTTGCACTCGTTGCCCCACGGTCACCAAGGTTTGATCGATGTGCCCGTAGACCGTTGTCGTTCCATCGTCATGCTGAAGACGTACCCAGAGGCCGAAACCGTCTGCAGGACCGGAGTCGAGCACGGTAGCGTCGGCTGCCGCGTAGACGGGAGTTCCGATAGCGTTGGCGATGTCGAGCCCGGTGTGCGTAGTCCCCCATCGTGGACCGAAATCCGAGGTCAGGGTCCCGGCGACCGGACGAACGAACAGTGGTCGCAGCGCCGCTGCATCACGCGCAGCGCTCTCCTCTGCCCTTCGTTGCCCCTTCGCCAACCGCTCGATCGCATCGTTGATATTGGAGATCTCCGGTATGGCGAGGATCTGAGGCAAGTATTCGGCCACCGGGTCCTGCATCGGTGTCGCTTCGTGCACGGGGACTGCCTGCGCCTGTGCGGGACTCGCATATTGGGCACCCGCCGTGACCAGAGCGCCCGCTGCCACCGCAATACCGACAGCGACACTGCCGCGGCGCTCGGTGGCGCGCGCCCGAGCGCGATGCCGCCCTCTCGGCGTCACCGCCACTCCCTGCACGTCACAGTCCGACAACTGTCGACGTCGGTCGGTCATGCGGGTCATACGGTGTTGTGCCACAGCAGAGTCCTCGGTAATCGAATGGAGCGAGGCGTAATCATCGACGTGCGCACCTCACTGATGTATCGAACGGATCACGACGCGATAACGAAAAGATACACGACGAGTGGGGTAATTACTATCATGGTTAGTAGTTCGATGTCCCCCGCAGTGGTTTCGTGCCTCACAGCGCGGTAGCACCGGACGTCGACGGTCGGAGACCATCGGCCGGCGAACGCTGCCTTCTCCATGCGAGAGCACACCCCACGACAGCAAGAACGACCGCGGCGTACTCCGGAAGCGGTCCCAGCTTTGTCGCCCACGTCGATCTCGTTTCCAGGGCAACATCAGCGACCAACGTCTGCGCAGCGAACAAGCCCGAACGATCTGCGACCTTCCCCTGTGGGTCGATGACGGCACTGACCCCACTGGTCGCCGCAACGAGAACAGTCCTGTTGTGCTCGACCGCCCGCAGCCGCGACATCGCCAACTGCTGGTAGGTCATATCGGTGCGCCCGAACGTCGCATTGTTGGTGGGGACCGTGATCAGCTGCGCCCCCGCACGCACGGACTCAGTGACCAGGTCATCGAACGCGACCTCGTAACACGTGGCGACGGCCGTCGGAATTCCGGCGATATCGACGACACCGTCGCCCGACCCGGGAACGAAGTTACCGGCCTGCGAGGCGTAGGAGGACAACCTCGTCATCACAGATCGCATCGGGAGATACTCTCCGAAAGGAACAAGTTTGCGTTTGTCGTGTCGCTCCCCCGGTCCGAGTACCGGATCCCACACGATCGAGGTATTCATCGAGGTGCCGTCGTCGTTACCGAGCACAGCTCCGACCAGAATCGGCACCCCGACCGACCGCGCTGCAGCGTCGATCCCGGCAGTGGCGTCGGCGTTGCGCAGTGGGTCGATATCGGATGCATTCTCCGGCCAGATCACCAGGTCGGGAGCGGGCACCCTGCCGGCGGTGATGTCGTCCCCGAGCTGCATTGTTCGCTCGATGTGATTGTCGAGAACTGCTCGACGTTGCGAGTTGAAGTCCAGACCCGACCGCGGAACGTTGCCTTGAACAACGGCGACCGTCGCACGCGCTGCGCCTGCATCGTCAGCGGGAGTGAGCGCGAAAGCCAGAGCCGGCACGATCACCACAGTGGCCACCGACCCGACTGCGAATCGCGACGTCGGCGAGCGTACCTGGCGGACCACACTGGCCAGTGCCGCGCCGATCACTGCGACTGCAAAAGATACACCGGGCGCACCGGCGAACGCGGCAAGCGAGAGCAGAGGGCCGTCTGCTTGGGCGAAAGCTAGTTTCCCCCACGGAAATCCCCCGAACGGAATCCGTGCGCGCAGACCTTCGGTGGCGGTCCAGATCGCGGCGATCCACAGCGCTTCGAAGCGCAACCCGGACACTGCGGCCGCTGCAGCGCAGAACAGTGCCACTGCTATCGCTTGGATCGCCGCGAGCGCCAGCCACGGCGGGGCACCGACGTAGACACCCACCCAGGGCAGCAGAGGCAGAAAGAACGCAAGCCCCGACAGATACCCATAGAAGAATGCCGCCCGGATGGAACGGCCGCGGATGACGAGAACAAGAACCCCGACACCCAACGGCGCGAGGAACCACAGCGACCGAGGTGGAAAGCCCGCGTACAACAGCACACCAGCAGATACCGCACACGATGACCTGCCTGCTATCGCGGTGAACACACGGCGACGTCGGGTTCGTCGGTGACGGTTCACTGTTGTTGCGCTGGACTCGATATCGAGCATGCCTGCATGGCTCTTTTCTCATGTACGGCATAGCGCCACCTGACCACCCTCGGTTACTACTATGCACGATAGTAGTAACAGCGGTGAGCCCGGACCGGCTCCCCCGCCGACACCGCGCCTCTGCGACGTCGATGCATACCCCGGGATATCGACCGCGCACCTTCGCTGTGCCCTTTGTCCTTCGCGGTGCCCTTCGTGGCCGGGCATCGACCGGTGCACGGACCACCCTCGGCTCGCACAAGATGCGTGCTGGACCCCGGGATGGAGACTGGCTTCTACCGCGCCGCAGCACGCCGACATATGCGGGTGCATCTGCTCTGGCGGCCATCATGATCACCGCCCCGATCGTCCTGGCCGTGTTCGACGTGACCAGAAACATGTGGTGCCTGCGGGCGGGCGGTGTGACCGCCCGATTCGGCGGCGGCACATCAGGGGCACCCTGAATGGGTTTGGGCCAACCCAGTTTCCGGCTGCTACCGTCGAGGCGTTGTGAGAATCTCTGCGCTGGGCCCGCCGCGCCTGCGGACGGTTATCGCAGTCGCCGCTGTCCTGTATTTGTTGGCTCACACCATCGCTCAATGCGGCATCGCCTGGGAACAGGACCATCACAGCGACGGCGTACACATCGTTTCGTCCTCGTCTCAGGCCGCCGCGGAACTCTCCCCCAACCACGCGCACATCGACGACGGATCGCCCCACATGGCGCACGATACGAACACCGTCATCGCAATGCCCCGATCCGACAACCCGCCCCGCCCATCGACCATCGCCGCGGTCGCAGCGATGGCCTTCGCTGTGGTGTTGGTGGCGATGTCTGCCCCGCGCATTTCGCGAGCCCCACCGGATCTACCCATTCCGATCCGGCACGGCCGAACCGTCTTGAACGAACTCTGTATCAACAGGTGCTGATCAGCAGCCCGCGGGCCATCCGAGGACTTCTCCTCTCATGGCCCAGTTCGTGCTGCCCATCACTCACTTACTGCGCTCCTCGCAGATCACATACAGGGACTACTCATCATGAACAGTGCTGTTCGCTCCACACTCGTGCCACCGTCCTCCGCCGGCCACATGTTGGCGACCGCCAAGAACTGCCCGGAACCGAGCACAATGGTCGGCAACACGCCCGTTCTGTGGATCGGTGAACCGTTCGCGGACTCCGGCCGCGGCTTCTGGGCGAAACTCGAAGGCAGCAATCCCGGTGGGATGAAAGACCGCCCCGCGCTGCACATGGTCGAAAAAGCCAAGGCCCGCGGCGACCTCGCTCCCGGCGCGATGATCATCGAATCCACCAGCGGAACCCTCGGCCTGGGTCTGGCCCTGGCCGGGATCACCCATCACCACCCCGTCACCCTCGTCGCCGACCCGGGACTGGAACCGATCGTGCACCGGATGCTCGCCGCGTACGGTGCCCGCGTCGAACTGGTCACCACACCGCACCCCGACGGCGGCTGGCAGCAGGCCCGGCGTGAGAAGGTCCGTGAGCTCCTCGATACACATCCAGGGTCGTGGTGCCCGGATCAGTACACCAACCCGGACAATGTCGAGGCGTACGAGTCGCTCGCTCACGAACTCATCGCCCAGCTCGGACGCGTCGACACCTTGGTTTGCTCGGTGGGCACCGGAGGGCACTCCGCCGGGGTGGCCCGGGTGCTCCGGCAGTTCTGCCCCGACCTGAAACTGGTCGGTGTCGACACCATCGGATCGACGATCTTCGGGCAACCCGCCAGCACTCGGCTCATGCGCGGGTTGGGTTCGAGCATCTATCCCGACAACATCGACTATCCCGCCTTCGACGAGGTGCACTGGGTGGCCCCGCACGAAGCGGTGTGGTCGTGCCGCACCCTGGCGGCGACGCACCACGCCAGCGGCGGCTGGAGCGTCGGGGCCGTCGCCCTCGCGGCCGGCTGGATCGCTCGCACCAGCCCGCCGGAGACCCGGGTCGCGGCCGTCTTCCCCGACGGACCGCAGCGCTACTTCGACACCATCTACAACGACGACTACTGCACCGAGCACGGCCTGCTCGACGTTGACCCGCCGACCGAGCCGACGACCATCGCCCACCCCACCGATGAGACTGTGACGTCGTGGACGCGGTGCGCCACCGTCGTCGATCCCACCGTCGTCGATCCCACCGAGAGCGTTCGATGAAAACTTTTCTGACCAAGTTCCGTAGCTTCGACCGGCCCAGCCAGGTGTTGATGGTCAACCAGTTCTCCATCAACGTCGGTTTCTACATGCTGATGCCGTACCTGGCCGGGTATCTGGCCGGTTCCCTGGGCCTGGCGGCGTGGGCGGTCGGGCTGGTGCTGGGGATGCGGAACTTCTCCCAGCAAGGGATGTTCCTGCTCGGCGGCACCCTCGCCGACCGCCTCGGATACAAACCCCTGATCGTCGCCGGCTGCCTGCTGCGAGTTGCCGGTTTCGTACTGCTCGCGGCCGTGGAATCGCTGCCGGCGATCCTGCTCGCCTCGGCCGCGACCGGGTTCGCCGGTGCGCTGTTCAACCCGGCCGTGCGGGCGTATCTGGCCGCCGACGCAGGGCCACGGCGGGTCGAGGCGTTCGCGGTGTTCAACGTGTTCTATCAGGCCGGGATTCTGCTGGGCCCGTTGATCGGTCTCGCTCTGACCACCCTCGACTTCCGAGTCACCTCACTGGCAGCGGCCGCGATTTTTGCTGTTCTGACGATCGTGCAGATTTGGACGCTCCCCGCGCACCGGGCCGAGACGACCGGGGCCACGACATCGGTACTCGAGGACTGGCGGGTGGTGATGGCCAACCGACCCTTCGTGCTGTTCGCGCTGGCGATGATCGGATCCTACGTGCTTTCGTTCCAGATCTATCTTGCGCTGCCGCTGCAGGCTGCGGTGGTAGTCGGTAACGGCAGGTCCGACACCGCTCTGGTGACCTCGTTGTTCGTGGTCTCCGGCGTGGTCGCGATCGCCGGGCAGTTCCGGATCACGTCCTGGTTGTCCCGCAGGTGGGGTTCGGGGCGAAGCGTGGTGGTCGGTATGGCAATCATGGCGCTGGCGTTCCTCCCGCTGATCGTGCTGCCGAGCCCGGCCGCGCTGGGCGGGTGGGCCGCCGCCGGTGCCCTGGTGTTCACCGCTGCACTGTTGGCGGTCGGCACCGCCGCGGTGTTTCCGTTCGAGATGGACACGGTGGTGACCCTGTCGGGCGGGAAGCTGGTGGCCACCCATTACGGGTTCTACAACACCATCGTCGGGGTCGGCATCCTGCTCGGCAACCTGGGTACAGGAGCCGTCTTCGGGCTTCTCAGCGACGCGCATCTGGGTGCACTGATCTGGGCGATACTGACCCTGGTCGGGGCGGCATCTGTGGCCGCTCTCTATGCGCTCGATCGATCCGACCGGCTCACCCCACCCCCCACCGAGACCACGGTGACCGAAAGCGGCGAGGTACCGGCCACCGGCTAGCGGCAGTGCACGCCGAGAAGTGGCCTGCATTGCCCACACCCGAGACCTCGACGATGATTGCCGAACACGAGGGTATCGACGCGGCACCGTTCACGACTATCCACCGACCGGTGGCCCGCATTCACACGAATGCGGGCCACCCACACCTCAGGCGGGGGTACTGCGGTGACGTTGGAGGCGACGGACGACGGGGTAACCCGTGACCACCCCGAGGACGATACCGATTTGCATGAGCATCCAGAACGCAGCATCGGTGGCCGGTGGCATGGTCTCGGTGTAGTACAGCAGCAGCATCCAACCACCCATCCCGAGGTCGAACGCCAGTACGGTCAACGCAGCGACGCCGACCGCAGCCAGGACAGAACGCCGAATGGATTGCCTGCGCACCGACTACCGGTGTGATGGCCGAACGCTCGTATACGAAGAGCATGATCGTGGCCAGTATGGCGATGACGATGATCATCACCCAAAGAACACTCTGTCCGCACGAGATTCGACGTCGGCAAGGACGGAAGCGACATCATCGAGAAGATTGTGGGCATCTCTGCGCGCGCGTAATCCGCGTTCGTAGTAGCCGGAGTCGAGGACGCCCGCCGATGCAGGCTCTGGTGCGACGTTCGATTCTGGGTGCCGCTCCCGCATCCGAGGGCGGTGTTCCGGTCAGTGCCCAGGGTCATGCCGTAGCACCGGTGCGGCACATCTCGTTGCATACCGTAGGGGGGTATGGTAAATCTGTAAGTGGGTCGCGACGACCTCGATCACATTCCGAATCGAAGAAAGAAGGGCATCGATGAACACCACCGTCACCGTCACCGGAATGACCTGCGGGCACTGCGTCTCCTCGGTCCGAGAGGAGATCAGCGGCATCCCCGGTGTGACCGCCGTGAATGTCGACCTCGCGAGCGGCCGAGTCGATATCGACTCGGACACCCCGATCGAGCAGACGGCCATCGCCCACGCAGTCGACGAGGCCGGCTACCAGCTCGCCTCCTGATCGACACCAGACCCGGACAGGAGATTCGCACGATGAACGCATCATCGAAGTTCGTCGGATTCACCATCGCCCTAGCCGCGGTCTTCGGGCTCGCCTTCGGAGCCGGGGACGCCTTCGGCCCCGAAGGTGCCGCACCACCCGACACACACGACACCTCGACTCACGACGCCGCCGCGGTGTCCACTGCGGGCGGGCCCGTCGCCAATCAGAGACCTGGAGGATTGATGGTCACCGACAGCAGATACGCCGCGGTGCCCGCCGCCTCGGAGCCGATGCCCGCCGGGCACGGACACTGACACACCACCACACCCCGAGAGGAGCGACGATGAATCCCGTCACGCACCACCCCACCGCCGACGGCCGGGTCGAACTCGACATCAGTGGTATGACCTGCGCCTCCTGCGCGAACCGGATCGAGAAAAAGCTCAACAAGCTCGACGGTGTCACCGCGACGGTGAACTACGCCACCGAAAAAGCACGCGTCGACTACGTCGGTGATGTCTCGACCGAGGATCTCGTGGGCACCGTCGAGCAGGCCGGCTACACCGCCACGGTCCCCGCGCCCGCCGCCTCCTCCACCGACCCCGACGCGGCCGGGCCAGCCGAGATCGACCCCACCGCCTCGCTGCGCCAACGCCTGCTCATATCGCTGGTGCTCAGCGTGCCGGTGATCGCGATGGCCATGGTTCCGGTACTGCAGTTCACCAACTGGCAGTGGCTTTCCCTGACCCTCGCCGCACCCGTGGTGGTGTGGGGGGCATGGCCGTTCCACAAGGCCGCCTTCACCAATCTGCGGCACGCCACCTCAACGATGGACACCCTGATCTCGATGGGCACCATCGCAGCACTGGGGTGGTCGTTGTATGCCCTGTTCTGGGGCACCGCCGGAACGGCCGGCATGACACACCCGTTCGAGCTGACCATCTCCCGCTCCGACGGGGCCGGCAACATCTACCTCGAGGCCGCAGCCGGAGTCACCACCTTCATCCTCGCCGGCCGCTACTTCGAAGCACGCTCCAAGCGACGCGCCGGTGCCGCCCTGCGTGCCCTGCTCGAGCTCGGTGCCAAGGAAGTCTCCGTCCTGCGCGAGGGTGTCGAACAGCGCATCCCCACCGATCAACTCATCGTCGGTGACGAGTTCGTCGTCCGCCCCGGGGAGAAGATCGCCACCGACGGCGTGGTCGCCGACGGCTCTTCCGCGGTCGACAATTCGATGTTGACCGGCGAATCCGTGCCCGTCGAGGTAGGACCCGATGATCTGGTCGTCGGCGCGACGGTCAACGTCGGTGGCCGAATCGTGGTCCGGGCGACCCGCATCGGCTCGGACACCCAGCTCGCACAGATGGCGAAACTCGTCGAAGACGCTCAGACCGGTAAAGCCCAAGCTCAGCGTCTGGCCGACAAGATCTCCGGAGTCTTCGTCCCGATCGTGATCGCCCTTGCCGCGGCGACACTCGGCTTCTGGATCGGCACCGGCGGTGGGATCGCGGCCGCGTTCACCGCAGCCGTCGCCGTCCTGATCATCGCCTGCCCGTGTGCCCTCGGCCTGGCCACCCCGACCGCGCTGATGGTCGGCACCGGCCGCGGCGCTCAGCTCGGCATCCTGATCAAGGGTCCCGAAGTGCTCGAATCGACCCGCCGTGTCGACACCGTGGTACTCGACAAGACCGGCACCGTCACCACCGGCAAGATGACTCTGCTCGACGTGATCACCGCCGACGGCGAGGACACCGCGCAGGTGCTGCGCCTGGCCGGTGCACTCGAAGATTCGTCCGAGCACCCCATCGCCCAGGCCATCGCCAAAGGTGCCCGCGAGAAGGTCGGAGCCCTGCCACCGGTGGAGCAGTTTATAAATATCGAAGGCCTCGGGGTGCAGGGCATAGTCGACGACCACGCAATGATCGTCGGACGGGCCCGCCTCCTCGCCGACCGGGCGCAGCAGCTGCCGGACGAACTCGAAAGTGCGATGCGTGCAGCCGAATCCGAGGGCAAGACCGCCGTCGCAGTCGGTTGGGACGGTCGGGCTCGCGGAGTACTGGTCGTCGCCGACGCGGTCAAACCCACCTCCGCCGAGGCGATCGAGCAGCTGCGGGGCCTGGGTTTGACGCCGATCATGCTCACCGGCGACAACGCAGCCGCCGCGCGTGCCATCGCCGACCAGGTCGGCATCCACGAAGTGATCGCGGAGGTGCTGCCCGCAGACAAGGTGGACGTCGTCAAAAGGCTGCAGGAGCAGGGCAAGGTAGTGGCGATGGTCGGCGACGGCGTGAACGACGCCGCCGCGTTGGCGCAGGCCGACCTCGGTCTGGCGATGGGCACCGGTACCGACGTTGCGATCGAAGCCAGCGATCTGACGTTGGTGCGCGGTGATCTGCGCGCAGCAGCGGATGCTATCCGCCTGTCCCGCCGAACGTTGGGCACCATCAAGGGCAACTTGTTCTGGGCGTTCGCCTACAACGTGGCCGCCCTCCCCTTGGCTGCGGCCGGGCTGCTCAATCCGATGCTGGCCGGTGCAGCGATGGCGTTCTCGTCGGTGTTCGTGGTCAGCAACAGCTTGCGGTTGCGCCGGTTCAAGTCCCTCACCGGATAACCGCGCGGGTAGAACAAGCACCCAAAAGGCTGGGGTGGGCGTGGCATGCAGGCGCGCCACCCCACCCCACCGCTACAACCCCGATGCAGCCTACGAAAGGAGAGGGCCATGTCCTTCGTGACAACGACCTTGGTGCAGATCACCCGGCACCCGGCGACCCGAGCGGTGGCCCGCTGCGCGGTGATGTGCGCTGCGGCGGCGGCCCAGCGACGACTCGACGGACCGACCCTCTCGCGTCATACCCCGGGCGGGCATAATCGAGGATGCTCGGCATGACACTCGGATTCCAGGAGGACACCATGGCCACTCCCGCGGCCGCGCAGGCACCCGCCGAGACCGACGGCCATGATCACGCCGCGCACGGCTACATCACCGAAAAGGACGCCTACCTCAAACGCCTCAAGCGCATCGAAGGCCAGGCCCGAGGACTGCAGCGCATGGTCGAGGAAGACAAGTACTGCATCGACATCCTCACCCAGGTCTCGGCGATGACCAAAGCCTTGCAGGCGGTGGCCATGGGCCTGCTCGAAGCTCACATCAGCCACTGCGTGGTCGACGCCGCCATCGCCGGCGGTCCCCAAGCCGACGCGAAGATCAAAGAGGCCACCGACGCGATCTCACGGCTCGTCCGCTCCTGAGCACCGGCAGTGCGAAGCCATTCCTCGCCGTCCACTCCCGCGTGCTTGTCGGAAACCTCGGCGAGGCGGCGCAGGCAGAGACCGTCATGACCGAAACCGTATCGGCGATTCTGCGCGATCGCCGAGTCCTCGCCACCGTGGCAGCGCTGGCAATACTGGCAGTGGCTGCCGCCCTCGTACCCCGCCCGTCGATCATTGTGGTGCGCGAGTGGGCGGAGTCGATGGGCCCGTCGTTCGTGGTGGTGTTCTTTCTGACCCAGGCGGTGTTGACGATTGCCCCGGTACCGCGCACGGTGTTCACCCTCAGCGCCGGACTGTTGTTCGGTCCCGCCACCGGGGTCGCCGTCACGATCGCCGCCACAACTGTCAGCGCTGTGCTGGCGTTGCTGCTGGTGCGCGCGCTCGGGCGCACCGCGGTGCAGGAGCGGCTGACGAATCCTGCGGTCAAGTCCATCGATGCCCGGTTGGCTCGGCGGGGGTGGCTGGCCGTCGGGTCCTTACGGCTCATTGCCCCGGCACCGTTCGCCCTGGTCAACTACTGCTCCGGACTCTCCGCGGTGCGCCTGCTGCCCTACACGACGGCCACTGTCGTGGGGATTCTGCCCGGTACGATCGCCGCGGTGCTGTTCGGGGACGCTTTGACCGGGCGAACGAATCCGGCATTGATAGTGGTGACGTCGGCCTGCGTGGCCGCCGGGGTGGCAGGATTGCTGGCCGACGCCCGCCTGCCGGTGTCGCAGGCACAGCCCAACACCGCAGATGGCGCATCGAGAAGCGGTCGCCTTCGTCGTCTGTTGCTGCCGGACCGCGGATAGGACGTGGCGAGAAATCCTACAATTTTGCTGCGCCTGCACCGCCAAAGCCAGCGGAGTTGCCGAACTCCTGACCTACGCGAGAAGTAGGGCACGCGCGTTCCCCGCGGATTCGCAGTCGAAGAGCCCACACCATCACCCCCACCGACATCACTCCGATTACGGGCTGCACGGGTGCCCATAGATCCAGAGCACCGCTCACCCCGACCGCCACCACTACCAGTTTGTTGCATATCGGACATCCGACTGCCAACAACGACAACGCATTCGCACTGACCCCTACACGGGAAGAAACCGACGACGCCAGCCCAGTGCTCACGTATGTCGCAAGAATGAGGCCACTGAGAACTGCGGTGGCAATCCACACCGGATAGTTCCACCACAACACCGGGGTCATTCGAACGTAGAACGCAGTGTGGATGATCCCGGTGGGGATCGCCACGACCAGCGCGGCCACCGTCGCGCCCAGTAACGCGGCCACCCAACGCCGCGCCGGCCAGTCACGCATCGTCACAGTCGTCATCCCTCTCCCGGTCAGCGGATACCACCCCACCATCTACTATGAATGATAGTAGTTTGCAGGTGCGGTGAGTCGGCGTCAATCGACGCCGACTCGCCGCCCATACGGCACAGGCGTCGAGCGTCGACGCGAGCCTCAGCCGACCGTGAGGAACCGTCTACGACTGCCGATACCCGACAATGGTGACCGGCGAGGCCGGACACAGTCCCATGCGGCTCTCGCCGCGCTCCGTTTCCTTCGCTGGTGACGCAGGGAACCCACACCGACCCCAGAGGATTTCTTCTGTGCATTCTTTTTCAGGCCCGACGCGGCGTGTCCGCGCTACCCTGATCGCCTCGATCATCGTTGTTGCCGCGGCATTTTCGGTAAATGCTCCAGCTTCGGCGGACCCTGCTGCACCCCCGGTGAACGCATCCGAAGCCGTACGACAACTCGCTGAACTCAATGCGACCGCCTTCACTCTCACCGAGAGCATGTACGCCGCGCAGGACACCCTCGATCGTCGCCGCGGCGAACTGAGTACCGCAGTTCAATTCGCCCACGAGACCTCGGCGGCGGCTCGGGAAGCCGAAGTGGCCGCATCTGCCAACCGTCGAGCACTGGCCACAGCTGTCGACGCCGCGTACAAAGGTGTACCGCAGTCCCCTCTCGGGGCCGTTCTGGTCGCGGACAGCCCACAGCAACTACTCGATCAGATGGTGTTGTTGGACCGGATCCTCGCCGATCGAGCCGCTGCACTCGCCGACTCGACACAGATCGACGACGAAGCGCGAGACCAGCTCGAACAAGCCCGGCAAGCACAGGCGTCCGCTGCGGTAGCCGAGGCGGACGCCGCACGTACACAACGCGACCTCGAGCAACGCCAGACCGACCTGGCCGATCAGATCGCCAAAATCACCGACCAATTCGCCGCCCTCACCGATGCGGATCGAGCTGCCATCGTCAGCCCCGGCACCACGAATCCTTCCGAGCTACCCGCCGCCGTCTCGGCTGCGAGTGGAACATCAGCGGAGGCGATGCGCATCGCCCTCGACCAACTCGGCAAACCCTATTCCTGGGGAGCTACCGGGCCGGGGTCCTTCGATTGCTCCGGACTGATCTACTTCGCCTACAAACAACTGGGACTGACCGTTCCACGCGTGGCCGCAGACCAAGCACGAGCGGGCACACCTGTCTCCCGCGAATCAGTGCAACCGGGTGACTTCATCTCTCTCTACTCACCGATCGGACACATCGGGATCTACATCGGCGACGGGAAATACGTCAACGCCCCCACCGGCGGCGACGTCGTCAAAGTCGCGCCCGTTCCCTGGGATGAAGTGACCGCAATCAACCGGCCCATCGCCACCTGATTCGATGTCCACGGTCCGGACGCCGCGACTGCGAGGAGACCGGATGCCCGTGTGGCAGACCGGTAAGATCGAACCGGTGAGGACTTCAGCCACGGAACCTATGAACCAGAAGTGGCTCCTAGGTGCTGTTTGCGCTTCGATAGTGCTGTTCGGAGTCCTTCTCATGCATTCTGCGCCGATGTCGTTCGCAACGGCGACGAGTATCGGCGAACACTCGATGACCTCGACGGTGAGCGCTCCACCTGCCGTCGACGAGCATTCGGGAGCATCATCTGCGACAGCATCGGAGAGTGGTTCCGCAGCACACTGCGGGAACGGCTGTGGCGATCACAGCTCGGTCATGCATCTGTGTCTGGCTATCATCGGTGCTGTCGCGGCGTTGGCCGTCTTACGGGCAATCGTTGTGGGCTTCGCCGGTTCTCTCGTCCACGCTGCGCGGCTGTCGGCAGTTCGTCGTCGAACCGGGCACCCGCCGCCCTGGACCATTTTCACTCTCTCCGAATTGTCTGTGCTTCGGATCTGACAGGTGACTCACCGTTGTGTGAGACACAGATGTCGACGGGTCAGTGTGCCTGTCGATCCGAACCACCCCACCATAATTTCAGGAGTTTGTTATGCGTTCGAATCGATCTACCCGTTTCACGATCGCGATAACGGCGGCTTCCGCTGTCGCCGCCGCAGTTCTCGCTGGCTGCAGCAGTAACGACGGCGAAATGAACATGCCCGGCATGTCGAGCAGCGATACACCGGCCTCGTCGTCCTCCGAGAATTCCGCCGAAGCATCGGCCGAATTCAACGATGCCGATGTCACGTTCGTCGAAGGGATGTACCCCCACCATGCACAAGCGGTGGAGATGGCTTCACTTGTCGACGGCCGAACCGAGAATGCTCAGGTCATCGAGCTGGCCC
Organism: Rhodococcus sp. NPDC080181; assembly: GCF_040702225.1. NCBI lineage: Bacteria > Bacillati > Actinomycetota > Actinomycetes > Mycobacteriales > Nocardiaceae > Rhodococcus > Rhodococcus sp. NPDC080181. The sequence continues at coordinate 12,720 of NZ_JBFBKN010000022.1, read as the reverse complement.
AGGCCATCGAAGCAGCTCAAGCACCGGAGATGGAGCAGATGAATGCCCTGCTCACCGCATGGGGACAGCCCGCAGCGTCCGCCGACATGGGCGGAATGGACATGGGCGGAATGGACATGGGCGGTATGGACATGGGGAGCGGTGGCATGACCGGCATGATGAGCCAGGAAGACATGGACATGTTGTCGGCCGCTAACGGAGCGGAGTTCGACTCCATGTGGCTCACCATGATGATCGAGCACCACAAGGGGGCAATCGAGATGGCTCAGATCGAGTTGGCCGACGGCTCCAATGCTGATGCCAAGGAGCTTGCCTCCACAATCATCGATGCGCAGCAGAGCGAAATCTCCACAATGGAAAGTTTGCTCGCCCAGTAACTCTCAATTCTGGGAACTATCAACCGTAGGGCGGGGCTCGGCTAATACCGAGCCCCGCCCTTCGGTTTCGAAGGACCTGGCCCTTTTAGCTGCCACACCGATCAACACGGCCCCGGAAACATGCCCTCCCCTGCTGATGCACCCGCCTGCGGGGTCCTTGGGACACGCAGATCCGCGGTAGGGACAGGGGGCGGCTCTCGGATCGGGTCATCGCGGCCCGGCGGGGGCGCGCCGTCGACAGAGAGTGGGTTCGATACCACCGGCACTGGCAGTTGGGGAGGCGTGGTCTTGCACGTGCGGCTGCTCGGTTTCCTTCTCAGATGGGTAATACAACCGAACTGACGAATTCATTGCGTATCCAGGCAATGAACAGACCCCACACCCCCGTCAGCAGGGCGACACCGACGGCGATCATGATCACTCCGCCTGCCACTTTGATTCTCTGCGAGTTCCGCCGTAGCCAGCCGACACCGCGCATCGCCGAACTCGAGCCGAACGCGAGGACCACGAACGGTAGACCGAGTCCCAGACAGTAGGCGACGATGAGAGTGACGCCGCGCGCTGCGGTTGCGCCTTCAGTGCCAGCGGCAACGGACAACACCCCGGCGAGCGTGGGGCCAAGGCACGGCGTCCAGCCGAGCGCGAACACGCCACCGAGCAGCGGCGCTCCAGCAAGAGACGAGATGGTTTGCGGCGCGAATCGAGTGTCGCGTTGGAATGCGGGAATGAACCCGATGAACGTCAAGCCCATGATGATCGTGATGGCACCGCCGACCTGCTGAAGCACCTGTTCGTTGATGCGCAGGGTGCCGATGACCCCGAAAATCGAGGCGGTGGCGAGGACGAAGACGATGGTGAAGCCGGCGACGAACAACCCCGCTGCACCTGCCACGCGCCAGCGGCTTGCCAGCTTCGGCGGTGCTTCACCAGTCGAGGCGGCGGCGAGCGACGGCACGTCGGCACCTGCGATGCCCGCCAGGTACGACAGGTAGCCCGGCACCAGGGGCACCACGCACGGTGACGCGAACGAGACCAGCCCGGCGAGCATACATGCGGCGATCGCCAGTACCAGAGGTCCGCTCGATGCCAGATTTTGGAACGTCGAGCCAACGCCGCCTTGGGCAAGAAGAACAGTCATTCGTCTGCTATCCGTTCGACGACAGGGAGCAGGTCTTCGGCGAGGAGGGCACGCATGAACACTGCCGCCACCCGGTGCTCTCGATCGAGTACCAGCGTCGAGGGAATCACGCTGGTCGGGTAGTTCCCGCCGAGGGCGATCAGCGTCCGCATCGAGGGGTCGTAGATCGAGGCGTAGGAGACATTGTTGTCGACAACGAAGTCCTGCGCTTTGTCCTTCTGCGGATCTCGAACATTGATACCGAGGAACTGCACACCGCGCTCGCGGGTTGCTTCGTAGACCTCTTCGAGGTCGTCGGCTTCGCCGCGGCAGGGGCCGCACCACTGACCCCAGAGATTGATCACGACCACCTCGCCGTCATAGTCCGACAGAGCGGTGTTCTTACCTTCCTCCATCAGATCGGGTCCGGCGAGTTCACCGATGGTTCCGCGCGTTTCGGGGGGATCGTAGACGATGTCGGTTTGACCACCGGGTGCAACGAAATCGAAGCTACCTCCGGAGGGCACGGCGTCGGCGCCTGCGGAACATCCGGAGACCAGGAGTACAACGGCAAGGATGGATGCCGTTGCCGTGGCGGGCAGACTGCTCTGTTCGCGTGTGCGAGCCCCCGTAGGGCGGCCGAGTCTCATGAAGTCGACGCCTTTGCTGCAGTACGGATCTGCGCCGATGTCTCGAACATCGTGGGATCGGTGACGCGGTCGATGCCCCAGTCTTGGCCGGTGACGAAGCTCGGGGCACTGTGACTTCCCTCTCCGGAATGCACTACGGACACGAGGCAGTCAGTTGATTCGGATCGTGGTCGTGGCTCCTGGATCCTGGTCCGGTCGATACCCGGTCGGCAACACCGGCCGGGTCGACGCGGGATTGACGCGACCGGTGCCGCATGACCTCGCCGAAGCACAGGGCGGCGGCTAGCAGGCGACATCAGTTCAAACCCGCGTACGAATGCAGTCCGGAGACCACCATGTTGATGATGAACAGGTTGAACAGCATGGCCACGAATCCGGCGATGTTGATCCACGCGGCCCGGGTGTCACGCCACCCGCTGGTGGCCCGGGCGTGCAGGTACGCGGCGTAGATGATCCACGCGATGAATGAGACCGTCTCTTTCGGGTCCCAGCCCCAGAACCGACCCCACGCGGCCTCGGCCCAGATCGCGCCGAGGATGACACCGATTCCGAACAGGGGAAACGCGAAGATGGTGGTCTTGTACGCCAGCACGTCGAGCGAGTGCGCCGAGGGGAGACGAGCGACGATCCGGCCCACTCTGCTGTCGGGGACGGCGTTGTTGTTGGGATATCGGATCCGGATCAGGAACAATGTGCTGGCTGCACCGGAGATCAGGAACACCCCGCTGCCGAGCGAGACGACGGAGACGTGCACGGGGAGCCAATACGACTGCAAGGCTGGTACGACGGGCGCCGCGTTGGCATAGAGCACAGTTCCGGCAATGAAGAGCAGGATCAAGGTCGGCACGAGGACGAACAACCATAGTGTGCGCAGTTGCTCCGAGCGCAGCACGATCAGTCCGGCAAGTATGCCGGCCGCGCATGTGACGGAGACGAATTCGTACATGTTTCCCCACGGCGGGCGGCCAGTGGCGATCCCGCGCAGGACGATCGACCCGATATGCAAAGTGAGTGCGAGCATTACCAGGGCGAGTCCCGTGCGGCCCAGGCGTTCGGACGGGGCTCTTCGCTCGGGGACCGGCACGTATCCCGGTGTCGATGATGTCGCTGCGATCAGTTGCGGATGCAGACTCGAGGCCCGGCTCAGAGTCGCTGTTCGTGTCGTTGCGAGTTGTGCGATGAACAGGATCGCGGCGAGAAGGTAGACCACGAAGGCGGTCTCGAAACTGATGTCGCTCCAGCGGGCGAGGTTGTCGTCGATCGGCATGGCGCTACACCGTTTCTGTATCGAGGGTCTCGGAGTGGTTCTTTGTCCGCGGCGTCCAGATTTCGGTGCGGAGGGTCTCGAATTCGGGTCCCCATCCGGCGTGATCGGTACGGGCGAGCCCGCCCATCTCCACGCTCGATCGGCCTGTTTCGGCCGGGAGTACACGGAACCAGACTCGACGTCGCTTGATCACCAGCGAGACCAACAGTCCGGTCATCATCGTGATCGCGAACACGAGCACCCACAACTGTGCGGGGTCGTATCCGACCTGCAGGTTGGCGAACTCCTTGGCGCCGTTGAATCGAATGTTGGTGCCGTCGGTGAGGGTCGTCGATTCACCGGGACGCAGGTTCACCCGATCCTGCTTGACAAGTCGGCCCTGGTTGATCATCTCCTGGTCCAGGGAGAAGATCGACTGGGGTATGCCGGTGTCGAGGCCGGTATCTCCTTTGTAGATATCCACTGCCACAGCAGGATCGACCAAGTCCGGGAAGCGGGAGGAGAGCAGGGTTCCGTTGAATTGCGCAGTGGGAGCGAAGAGGCCTTCGATGGCGATCTGGCCGCGGCGTCGCTCATCGGCGGTGGCATAGGTCCCGCCGGGTGGATCGAAACGCAACGCCCCGCTACTCAGGAACGTGGTGGCGTCGTCGGGCCGGAACTGCAGGGCCTCGGTTCGACTCTGACCGTCGGGGAAGGTCACGGTGAATTCCGGGGCGTATCCGTGGCCGGTGAGGTAGATGCGTTCATCTCCGAGCCGGAGGGGTTCGTTGACTTTGAGTTGATAGTCGCGCCAGGTGTCTGCGGCGATGTCGTCGGCGGACTGGTAGGAGATGTTCGAGGTGAACATCTCTGCCTGGCCGTTCTCAAGGTAGTCGGCGTTGAAGTCCTTGACTCTGATGCAGAACGGCTCCAGCCCGGTTCCGTCGGTGCTGTTGCCGGCCCGGAAGGAGTCGTAGATGGCGGGCGAGGTGTTGCAGAAACCGGGCCCGTTGTCGGCGATGACGATGACCGATCCTTCGTAACCGAAGAGCTTGCCGATGGCGATGGCCGCGAGCAGACCGATCAGCGAGAAATGAAAAAGTAGGTTTCCCGCTTCGCGGGTATAGCCCTTCTCGGCGGAGAGGGTGAGCGCCCCATCGGGCTCGGGCCTAACGGCAGTACGCCACCCTCTCAAGTGGGGCGCGATGTCGTCGATGACGGTTTTCGGGCTACCGGCGAGAGCGCCCGAATGATGAAGCGGTAGTCGCGAAAGGTTTCGGGGTACGCGAACTGGCTGTGCGCGAAGGGCTTTACCGTGTTCGATCATTCGGGGAGTCAGGCAGCCGATCAACGACACAAACAGTAGGACGTAGATGGCGGTGAACCAGAAGCTTCCGAATACGTCGAACAATTCCAGCGTGTCCATGACGGCCCCGAGAGCCGGGCGCGCTGCGATGTAGGAATCAACCGCCTGGGTGTTGAGATTGCGCTGTGGCAGCAGGGCGCCTGGGATTGCTGCGATAGCGAGCAAAAACAGCAGCACCAGTGCCGTTCGCATCGAGGTCAGTTGCCGCCACCTGTTGCGCACCGCAGCGATTGCTCTGCGTAACCGTCCCTGCGATGTGAGCGCCGGGGTTTGATCAGCTGTCACACCGCCACACCCTTTCGACGATTGCATCTCAATTACTATGCAACATAGTAGTTGATGGGCCGTGTGCAGTTGTGTGCGGTAGTCGCCTGGGCGAGAGGGTAAGTGCTGCAACCACAAACGTGGTACTTGGTCCATCCGGAACGCTGCCGGGCTGCGGTTCGGTTTAGGCCGCTTTCGGCCCCACGGTAGGCGCGGATCGGTTCTTCTACTCATGCCGTCCAAACGCGTTTCATCCCGCGGAGTAATACCTGTGCGGTGAGATCAGGCACACTTGCACTAGCTGTTTTGCGTGCCGAGTACGAAGCGGCGCGGTTCCCTCTGCAGTTGATCGAGGATGTCGCGATGTCCCAACTCGATGAGCGAGCGCCACTACGACTGGCCTACGAGGATGTACTGGTCACCGTGGATCGCGCCGCCGCGCACCTGCTCGATGACGGGCCCGCCGCCCTCTGGGTCACCACGGCCCTGCGCCAACGTCGAACCCAACAATGCCTGGCAGTTGAGGGTGCGGCCCGCATGGAACGCTGGAGGCGTCACCGCACACGGTATTCGTCGCTAGCGCGGGTAGACGGCGACATGGATCTGCTATTTTCGTCGTGTGTGTCCGATTCGGTTGAGCGAGTGTATTCGCCGAATTCTGCTCTGGTCCATCATGGCGGCCACGGCAGTGGCGGTGCTGATGATGTCGCAGGTCGCACACACCACCGCAGAGCCCGGCCACGCTCCGCTGGCTGCGGTCATCGAGAGCGTCCCGGAAATCGAGCACACGTCGGCGCCGGAGCAGGACGAGGGGATCGGCGGTAGCGCGTCCAGTCATCACGACAATCACGGATCCCTGATCGGGTCCGTCCACATAGCGGTGGCGATCCTTGCGCTAGGGCTGGCAATGTTGCTGCGCCGGACCGGATGGACAGTGCTACTGCACCAGCTTCGAGGTCTACAGGCATCGAGATCGTCGCCAACTGAGAGGTCGGTCTCTCCCCCTGCGCCGATGTCCGTGCTCGACGCGGCATGCCTTCTGAGGGTGTGAGAGGTCTGCGTTTGCGCAGATCGGTCCACCTTTCTTCTCGCGCGCCGCCTCCGCGGTGAGGGCGCGAGCCTGCCTCGTCGAGGACAACGCCATGCATATCTTCTTCAACGTTTCATCGTCTACGCCGCACCTTTGTTTCCCTCATCCCAACCCCGCCGCGCCTCCTCCCGGAGTCGCGATCGTCCTTCGCGAGGCCGGGCCGCACGATCTACCGCAGAGCGCGCAGTTGCACCTCGACGAGCTACCGATTGGCCTGTTCCCCGAGCTGGGAGCACGGTTCCTGCGCCGGTGGCACCGCAGCTTCGTCAACCGACGACACGCCATCGCTCTTGTCGCAACCGATAGCGAAGGCGCCGTCGTCGGATTCCTCCTCGGCACCCTCGATCACCATGCCCATATCGGTGATCTACTGCGCGAGAAGATGACCGTGCTGCCGTTGGCTGCACACGCCGGTGCGGCGATGGCAGTCCGCCCGCGCACCGCCATGCGGTTCGTTCGTACGCGTCTTCGCCCCTGGTGCAGAGCGGTGGCGCGCGCTCGGCCCATCCCACTGCCGAACGGCGAACCCGAGACTCCCCCGGCCGACAGTGTCGCCGTCGTCGTTGCGATAGCGGTGAGCCCACGGGTGCGAGGGATCGGAGTGGGTGCACAGTTGCTCGACTGGTTCGAATCCGACTCTGCGCGGGCAGGTGCACGTTGCGCCGAGCTGTCCACCGATCTCGGGGTGGCCGACAATGCAGGCGGCTTCTACGAGCGCCTCGGATGGCAGAAAAGCGGAAACCGTCTCGATCGAGATGGCCGGACCATGCAGACCTACCGGCGAGAGCTAGACGGCCGCTGCGGCCGTGCTCCGCTCCCCTTGTCGGTCCCACCAACCCGGACGACCGCGAGCACTGCCCCGTCGACAGAAACGAGACGATGATGTCAAGCACCCGACGAACGGTGTTCGAACTCGTGGGATGCACTGCGCTCGCAGGCGTGCTGCTTGCAGGAGTGTTGTTCCCCATCGTCGGTGGCCTGGGATACGTCTCGAACCGCGCCGCTGACACCGACGACAACGTTTCCGGCGAACTCGCCGAGGGCGTAGTTCCTGCCATCTCGACGATGACGGACGTGGCAGGCAACCCGATCGCGTGGCTATACGAGCAACGCCGTTCCGAAGTGCCGAGCGCGAAGATCTCCAACGAGATGAAGCTTGCGATCGTCTCCGTCGAGGACCGGCGCTTCGCAGAACACCAGGGCGTGGACTGGCAGGGAACGTTGCGAGCGTTCTTGACCAACACCACCAGCGGGCAGGTCGAGCAGGGCGCATCGACACTCGATCAGCAGTACGTGAAGAACTATCAATTACTGGTCGTCGCTGACACCGACGCCGAGCGGCGTGCCGCGATCGAGACCACGCCGGCTCGCAAGATCCGCGAGATCCGAATGGCGTTGTCCTTGGACAGAGAATTGACCAAAGACGAGACATTGACCCGCTATCTGAACCTGGTTCCGTTCGGCAATGCCTCGTTCGGCATCCAAGACGCCGCGCAAACCTACTTCGGTGTCGATGCCAGCGAGTTAACGGCGACGCAATCAGCGATGCTGGCAGGGATGGTTCAGTCCAGTTCGGCACTGAACCCGTACACCAACGTCGAGGGAGTCACAAGCCGCCGAAACCTTGTCTTGGACAACATGATCGAAACCATCCCGAACCGAGCCGCAGAATTCGAGGCCGCCAAATCCGAGCCATTGGGGGTGCTGGCCGAGCCCAACACCCTCCCACGTGGATGCATCGCCGCCGGTGATCGAGGGTTCTTCTGCGACTACGCACTCCAATATCTTGAGGACGCCGGTATCAGCCGCGAGCAGATCGACGAGGGCGGTTATCTGATCAAAACGACTCTCGACCCGGCGGTGCAGAACTCGACCCAGGCCGCACTGACCGCGAACACAGATCCCGACCTCGACGGTGTCGCCACCGTGATGAATGTCGTCGCACCCGGACAGGACGAACACCGCATCCTCGCCATGGGCAGTAGTCGCACCTACGGACTCGATGCCGACGCCGACGAAACGGTTCAGCCGCAACCGTATTCACTCGTAGGCAACGGCGCCGGGTCGATCTTCAAGATATTCACCACTGCCGCCGCGATGGAACGCGGACTCGGCACCAACGCCACACTGCAGGTTCCCCGGCGCGTCGAGGTCAGGGGGTTGGGCGACGGCGGCGCGCGTAACTGCCCGGCGGGCGCTTACTGCGTGGAGAACGTCGGAAACTACCCACCGGCGCTGACGGTCACCGACGCACTGGCGCAATCACCGAACACGGCGTTCGTGAAGTTGCTCGAGTCCGTCGGTGTCACACCGACAGTCGACATGGCAGTGCGGCTAGGGCTTCGCTCCTACACCCTCCCCGGCTCGTCTGGATTCGACGAGCAGAGCATGGCCGACCTCCAGAAAGAGCAAAGCCTCGGCTCGTTCACACTCGGACCTACCTGGGTCAACCCGCTCGAGCTGTCCAACGTCGCAGCTACCCTCGCCTCGGGAGGTACTTGGTGCCCGCCGAACCCGATCGACTCCATCTCCGACCGCGAGGGTGTAGCTGTACCGGTCACACAACAAGCGTGCGAGCAGGTCGTCGAACCCGGCCTGGCCAACACACTCGCCAACGCGATGAGCAAGGACGACCAACCCGGAGGAACCTCGGCATCGGCGGCCGGGTCCGTGGGCTGGACGCTGCCGATGTCCGGGAAAACCGGCACTACCGAATCCAACCGATCCTCGGGCTTCCTCGGCTTCACCAACCGCTACGCCGCCGCCGTCTACACCTACGGTGACTCACCGACACCGGGCCAGATCTGCTCCTTCCCACTGCGGCCCTGCAGCTCCGGGAACCTCTACGGCGGTAACGAACCCGCACGAACCTGGTACGACGCGATGGACCCAATCGCCACGAACTTCGGCCCCATCGAGCTGCCACCGGTCGACGACAAATACGTCCGCGGCTCCGCCAACGGCCAAGTACCTGAGGTCAGCGGCATGAGCCAGTCGTCGGCCACATCGAGATTGGAAGCAGCAGAATTCTAGGTGACCGTCGTCACCACCACCGGTCAGGGCGCTCGCGGTACCGCTACCGGCACATCCCCATCCGGCGCGGCGATCCCGGGATCGCTGATCACGCTGTACATCAGTGACGGCTCCCCCGCCCCCGACCGCACGCCCACGCCAGCGCCGCCCAGTATCGACATTCCCGGCCTGCCGCTACCGCCGCCGCGGTGATCACCCACGACACTCACCCTTGAGACCCCCGCGCACGAAAGGAAACGCCATCACAGTCAGCCGTCGACAACTGCTCACAGCCGCAGCGGTTTTGCCGCTCACAGTCAGCTGCACCATCAACACCGCCGACAGACAATCCCCCAGCCTCGCACCGAGCAGTAACGCATCTCCCGCACGGTCCCCGGCCGTGAGCGCACCGAGCAGTCGATCATCGGCCCCGGTGAATCCGGGGCGGTGGATGCCGACAGCTGGCGAAGTGATGCCCGAGATCAAACGCGCAGCGACGAGCTTCCTCGAAGCAGGTGGCAGCTGGAGCGAGGGAGGAGGAGTACTCGACAGCTTGCGCACCGCAGGGGTATCGCTCGAAGTCGCGGCGACGGCAGCACTGCTTCAACCCGACGAGGCCCTCGCCAGCACCCTGCGAGTGGTGTATCCGCAGTACGCCGGAATCGGTCCAGAGAGTGCTGCAGTGATCGTGCTGTTCGACCAACTCCTACAACGCCCCACGCTCGCGCAGCCGGCTGAGACGACCCGGCAGATGGCACTCGATATCCGGCTCAAGCGCGACATCGCCGCTGGCGCGGCCTGGACGGTGGAAAAGATCAACCCTTTGACCTCTCTTGGGTCCCCAGTACCACTGACCGCCGCTGCGTCGTCGGTGCTGAGCAGCCCTCGCATCACGCTCTCCGAGCCTGCACGACTCGACATCGGAACCGGACGCATCAACAACAATGTGCTCCAGATCATGCTCGGACTTGCCGATCGATTCACCTACGCAGTGCAGGTGATGCACACCGGTCACATCCAGACCGTCTTCCCGCACCCGCGCTTGTCCAACCACGCAGTGGGACGAGCGGTGGACATCCGAGAAATCAACGGTCGGCGCGTTGTCGACGATCCCTTCAACAACCCAACGATCTCCGAATTCGTCACTGCGGCAGCCCTACTGGGCGCAACCGAGGTCGGAGGTCCGACCGACCTCAACGGTGACCGTCCAGGATTCTTCACCGACGACGTGCACAGCGACCACGTCCACGTCGGCATCACCCCGGGCGACGCACCGGCGCATCTGCGATGACACCGAACCGGATGGGCACTTCGGCCTGACCTGCCCGAAATACTATGCTGGTTAGTAGTTGAGTGCTCGCCACGGCGAGGCGGGTGAAGGTGTCGGAATTGTTCGCACTCAGCCGATACCGATCGTCGGTGCGATGTCGCTGCCACGGCTGTTCGCCGCCGAACGATCCGCGCTCGTACATCGCCTCAGTGATTGGAGATTAAGTGAATGGAGATGAAGGTCGATGCGTCTACGTCGTCCCGCACATACCGCCCGAGCAGTCACGTCCACCTCAGCCGCCGTATCCGGTCATGTTCACCGCGCCTGACCGGGAGATCACTTGGCGTTGACGCTCAAGCGATTACATCACCGAGCCCTCATCGACAGAACGAGAACCGCACTTTATGTCCATCTCGCTTTCCCGCATCCTGCTGCCGTCTCTGATCGCAGCTCTGTCCCTCGTTGGATGTTCCGCTCCGGCAGCGACTGACGGCGCGGCCGATCCGGCAGTGGTCGACTTCACCTCCTCACTGGCTCATGTGCACGGATTGCACGTCAACGCCGATGGCACCGTCCTCGCTGGTAGCCACACAGGACTCTTCGCCATCGGTTCGTCCGGAAACCTGACCAGGGTCGGCTCTTCCGACGATGACTTCATGGGTTTGTCGGGTGTACCGGCCACCGATACCCTCTTCACCTCCGGTCATCCCGGCGAATCCAGCACGGCGGCGAACCCACTGGGACTGCGTAGCAGCAATGACGGCGGAATGTCGTGGTCGGATCGGTCACTGGAGGGACAAGTCGACTTCCACGCGCTGGCTGCCGATGGACGCATCCTCGTCGGATTCGATGGCAGTACCGGTCTACTCGTCTCCGCCGACAGCGGCTCCACCTGGACTCCCGGCGCCGCTGCGCCCGCGGCGTCGTTGGCGATTACGAGCTCCGGAGTATGGGCGGTGACACCTGATGGACTTCAGCACAGCACCGACACGGCCCGAACATTCTCTCCTGTCCTCGACGCACCGAACTTGGTATTGCTCGCCGGTGCCGGCGATGCACTGTGGGGGATCGACACCGACGGATACGCCTGGCGTAGTCGCAACGGCGCCGATTGGCAGAAGCGTTCCGCAACCGGGTCCGTCGAGGCATTGACCGCGGTCGACTACGACACCGCCTACGCAGCCAGCCCCCAGGCGTTGTACACACTGACGTAACTCGGCCCGGTCGAGACCAGCCCGACAACAGATAGCGACATTTCGACGCGACCGCAGGCGGTCACCCGCGCGGCTGATGCGGGCGCTTGCCGCTGTTGAGCGGCTTACTCCCTCTTCCTCCCCTGGGGTTCGGCCCGCCACGAGATCCCGCGATGACACCGGGGTCCGACTCCGAGATATCCAGGAATGAGGACAACCGAAATACTTGGCGTAGAGATTCCGAGGCCGTACTGGATGCTGTCATGCAGGTGTGCCGAAATGGGAGCCCTGTTCGGTGTAGTCATGGTTCGCGGACGGTTGGCGTTGATCCGATTGCCGACGATGTGTCTGGTCGCGTTCATGGCGTGTGGGTTCAGGTTGCTAATCGTCTGGCTCCTCTGCGTGATCGGCCCTCGGCGTGGGCATTCGAGTGGGACTTGACCTCAGGGGTGGCCCGGCGCAGCCCGATCGTGAGCGCGACTCAGACGTGGGCTGAGCTCGGCGTTGATCTGAGTCGGCCGATTCCGGATGGTTTGGCGAAGCTGGATCTTGGGGACGCCACAGCATCGGTGCTGGCGCAGCTCGTTTCCGGTGGGCCGGGAACTGTGCTCCAAGAGGTCGGTGTGGAATGCCGTCCATCGGGTGCACATCGGCGTATGCAGTTCACGGCACACTTTCTCCACGACGGCATCGGCCCTACTGGTGAACCTCATCGGGTTGTTCGGGGAGTGTCTGTGGATATTGGTCCTTCGGAGGGTACTGAACACATCGATCGACGTAACGCGGGTCTGGATACGCTGGTTGCACGGTCGCTGTCCGATCCCTCGGAGTATCGCGCGATCGCTGACCCCGATTCACTTCAGCTTTTGTACTGGTATGGCGACGCTCCGACTGGCATTGCATGGCAAACAAGCCACTTACCCGGCGCTAAACCGGTTCTACACCCCGGTGACATTCCTGATGCAATCCGAATCGGACAATCCTTGAAAGTTGCGCAAGCCGGGGCTGTGGAATCGGCCGAATTTCGTTTTCTGACACCCTTATCGGTGTACACCCTCACGTGATGGTCCCCGTACAACCTCATATGTAGGTGCTCGGCGAGTCCTGTCGTAACTCGCCCACGACAAGGGCCACC